>JASHOJ010000021.1 GCA_030041155.1 Candidatus Binataceae bacterium
GCGGTGCGCGCGTAGCGCTTGAAGCGGCCGCCAACATCTTCGTGCGCCCAGATTTTCGGACGCTGATAACCGCGCTTGAGAGCGTCTTCGATGAAGGCCTCGGTGCCGAATGCATGATCGCCGTGACCGTGAGTGTACACGATGATCGTGATCGGCTCGGCGCAGAGCTTGCGAATCGCCTCGATCGCCATCGCTCCCATCGCGCGGGAGCTGGTATCCACGGCGAGCATCTCGCCTTTGCCGAACGCAAATGCGACGTTGGCGAACCCGTGGAACATCGCGAGCCCCGGCTCGACTTCTTCGAGTTTCCCCATCCGGCTGAAGATGTTCGTGTTAGCGGCGGGCGGACGTGAATCGGTTGGCATCGTTCTCTCCTAAGCGATCATGACGCGCGTGCAGCCCAGGATTGCGGCGATGAAACAGGCCCGACACAACGCGCCCAATGATCGATGCGCCGCCGGACGCGATCGTTATACAATTTCGTCATGAGCGGCTGGCGATGGCAGCATAGCGCCGGATGCGGTTGCTCAAAAGACATGGAACCAAAAGCCAAACCTGCCGAGCTCGAAGCCGGGACGAGCGAAATCGATCGCCTGCTTGCGCTCGAGCATTCCGATCCCCACTCGGTGCTCGGAGCGCATCCGGAGAACGGACGCGTGATTGTCCGCGCCTATCGTCCGGATGCAACCAAAATTTTTCTCCTGATGGACGGTTCGACGCGCCGCGCGATGCAGCCGCGGGAGGCGCCGGGATTTTTCGAAATTGTCGTCGCCGACCGGTCCGAGGTTTTTCCGTACCGGCTTGAAGTGCACTATCCCGACGGTACGGTCGCGATCGGACGCGATCCGTATTCTTTTCTGCCCACCCTGGGAGATCTGGATCTTTATCTGTGGGGCGAGCAGACCCATCAGCGCGCCTGGGACAAGCTCGGCGCGCATCCGCTCGAAATGGGCGGCATCATGGGCGTGGCGTTCGCGGTCTGGGCGCCAACCGCGCGCAGCGTCAGCGTGGTTGGCGATTTCAACCGATGGGACGGGCGTCTGCACATGATGCGGGTGCTCGGAAGTTCGGGAATCTGGGAGATATTCGTCCCCGGCCTCGAAGTGGGCGCGATCTACAAGTACGAAATCCGAACCGTTCACGGAGCTTTGTTGCTCAAGAGCGATCCCTTTGCCATTCGCATGGAGTCGCCGCCGGCAACCGCTTCGATTGTTTACCGTTCGGAATATTCGTTTGAAGACCAGGGATGGATGCGTTCGCGCGCCCAGCGCGATCCGATAAAAGCCCCGATTTCGGTGTACGAGGTGCATCCGGGATCGTGGCGGCGAGTTCCAGAAGACGGCTATCGATGGCTCACTTACCGGGAACTGGCGGACCAGCTCGGGGATTATGTGGAGGAGATGGGATTTACCCATGTCGAGTTCATGCCGCTGATGGAGCATCCCTTCTCCGGCTCCTGGGGTTACCAGGTCAGCGGCTATTTCGCGCCGACTTCGCGCTACGGCACGCCCGACGATTTGCGCTACCTGATCGATCGGATGCATCAGCGCGGTATCGGCGTAATTCTCGATTGGGTGCCGGCGCATTTCCCCAAGGATGAATTTTCCCTCGGACGCTTCGATGGCACCGCGCTCTATGAGCACGAGGATCCGCGGCTTGGCGACCATCCGGAGTGGGGCACCTATATCTTCAATTACGGCCGCAACGAAGTCAGGAGCTTCCTGATCGCGAGCGCGCTCTATTGGCTTGGCGAGTTTCACGCCGACGGACTCAGGGTTGATGCGGTCGCCTCGATGATCTATCGCGACTACGGGCGGCGCGAAGGCCAATGGATTCCCAACGCGTACGGCGGGCGCGAAAATCTTGAGGCGATCGCGTTCCTGCGTGCGATGAACGAGCAGGTTTACGCCCGCAATCCCGGAATCCTGATGATCGCCGAAGAATCCACCGCGTGGGGCGGCGTGAGCCGGCCAACTTTCATGGGCGGTCTCGGCTTCGGGCTTAAGTGGGACATGGGCTGGATGCACGACACGCTCGAATACTTCTCGCTCGATCCGATCTATCGCAAGTGGCACCATCGCGATTTGACCTTCGGGATGCTCTATGCGTGGAGCGAGAACTTCATGCTTCCGCTGTCGCACGACGAGGTCGTGCACGGCAAGCGCTCGATGCTCGACAAGATGCCGGGCCTGATGGGCGATCGTTTTGCCAATTTGCGCTCGCTTTATGGCTACATGTGGGCGCGCTCGGGCAAGAAGCATCTGTTCATGGGCAACGAGTTCGGGCAGTGGCGCGAGTGGGATCATAATTCGAGCCTCGATTGGCATCTGCTCCAGTATCGGGAGCATCAGGGGCTGCGCGCATTGGTGCGCGACCTGAATCGGCTCTATCGCGAGTATCCGGCGCTGTGGGAAGCCGATACCGAGCCTGCGGGTTTCAGATGGATTGATGCGGACAACGCCGACGACAATATGATCGCTTTCATGCGGATCGCGCCGTCAAATGGCGCAGCCATCTTATGCGTCGGCAATTTCTCGCCGGTTGCGCGCTCGCGCTATCGAATCGGAGTGCCGCGACCCGGATGGTATCGCGAGATACTCAACACCGACTCGGCGTCTTACGGAGGTCTCAACCGCGGCAATCTGGGCGGAGTCAACTCCGAGCCGCAACCGTGGCATCAGTTCGGCCATTCTATTGCGATCGAGATGCCGCCGCTTTCCGTGCTATGGTTTGCCGCCCCGTAGGCCAGCCAGATTGCGATGAAAATGCTCTCGATCGCGCTCATGATGGCGGCGTTGATCGCCGCCGGATGCGGCGCTGTCACCCCGTCTTCAGAGACCCTTGCCGAGAAGCGTGAATCCGCCCAGTTCGATCTCTCGAAATGCCAGGATCTTGAGCCTGGACTCTACCGATGCCCCGGTGTTGACCGGCCGCTTTGCGATCCCGACTTCGAGCGCCTTGAGGTGCAGTGCCTGAAAATCACCAAGCACGGCGTGCTGCTGCAAGCGCTCCCGGGGCAACTGCTTTAGAGCGCAGAATCGAGCGAACGCCCGCGTTGCGCATGCCGGTTCGATCTGCCAATTTTCGATCAGGTGGTCCGATATGCGATGCCCCATCTGCAAGCGCCCGGCCGATCCGTCGCCAGCCAATCGCTTTCGGCCTTTCTGTTCCGAGCGATGCCAATTGATCGATCTCGGAACCTGGGCTGGCGAAGGCTATCGAATCGGCACCGACAAGCCTGATGGCGACGACGAACATCGCGGCGACCGTAGCAAAAAGCCGACGCTGAACTGAAGCGCGATGGTATCCACGGCGCGTCCCAAGGTTCATCCGTCATCGGTTGTCGGCCCCGACGTAGAGCTGGCGCCCGGCGTTGAAATCGGTCCTTTCTGCATGCTTGAGGGACGGGTCCGGATTGGCTCGGGGTCGCGCCTTATAGGTCACGTCGCGATTTTCGGCGACACTGAGATCGGCGCCGGCAATATCGTGCATCCGAACGTGGTGCTCGGCGATGAACCGCAGGATCTCACCTACAGCGGAGCGCCGCGGCAGGTGAGGATTGGCGACGGCAACGTGTTTCGCGAGGGCGTGACGGTGCATCGCGGATGTGAACGGGGCCGCGTCACGACGATCGGCAACCGCAATTTCCTGATGCAGAACGCTCATGTCGCGCACGATTGCACAATCGGCAGCGACACGATTATCGCGGGCGGCGCGCTGCTCGCGGGATGGGTGCAGGTCGGCGACCGCGTGCTGGTCTCGGGCAACTGCGTGGTGCATCAGTACACGCGGATTGGGCGCCTGGCGCTCACTCGCGGCGGATCGCGGATGAGCCGCGATATTCCGCCGTTCTGTATCGCCGACGGGACGCATACCCTGCGCGCGATTAATCTGATCGGCCTCAGACGCGCGGGCTTCTCGACGGCGGCAATCGCCGCGCTGCGTCGCGCGTTCGTGATCCTGTTCGGAAGCCGCCGCAACCTGAAGTTGGCGATCGAAGATCTACTGTCGCAGGGCGAACCAACCCCGGAAGTCCGCGAGATGCTAGATTTTATCGCTCATAGCAGCCGCGGCGTGGCGTTCGGCCCTCGCGCCGAGGGCCGCACAATCAGCGAAGACTAGGGCTACAATCGCGCCGTATTTTTCAGCAGCGAAGTCTCGGACTGCCGTCCCTTTTGTGTCATGTTGAGCGAAGGCCGCTGCGGCCGTAGTCGAAACATCCCGCCGCCATCATTTATCGGATGGCGGCGAACTACTCGTTTTTGGACCTGCTCCCTCGCTTCACCTGCCAAGCGATTGACTTAAGCAGCTCACCTACCCGACGAAGTAGGCGATCGCCGCCCGAATCGCGATAAACCAAACCGCTAGCGTCGCGATGAGATAGAGATAGAACCGGAGCATCACCAGATTGAACGTGCAGTGGACCGCGCTGTGCACCGCGCGAAATGCGACGAAGATCCACGCTACATCGACGTACAGCGCATCGACCTGCCGAGTCGCGAACAAATAAAGCACCAGCGCATAGAAAAGCACCGGAATCTCGAACAGATTTTTTAGATTATCCGATGGATTCGTGACCGCTGGCGGCGATAGCTGCGTGAGCATTCCGGGAACCGCGAGGTCGCGCGGGCTTATCCGATTGCGCGTGATCCAGGCTATGCGCCGGACGTACATGTAAACCCAAACCAGCAAGGTCAGGAACATCGTGGCGAAAAAGGGGGCAAAAATCGCGCTTTGGCTCATACGTGCCTCGTACGGTGGATTGGAACTGAGAATATTTGTCGCGCCGATCCGGAGCCATTGTCATCCGCGACGCAAGAGTGGTTGATACCGGCGGATGACCCTGCGACAATCGGCTGTCGCCGCATCCGCGCACCGCGATTTCCGCGGCAGCGGATGCTGGGATAGCCAGAAATGCGTTTTCGCCTGAGATTTGCCGTCGGCGCGGCGCTTATTGCGGCCGCTGTCGTTTATCTGATTACCACCGCGATCCGCAGCACCGCCGAATACTATATGACGGTCGCTGAGGTCGGCGCGAAGCAGGGCTCCCTGATAGGTCAGCCGCTGCGCGTCGCCGGCCGCGTCAAGCCAGGCAGCGCGGTATGGGATCCAGAGACTCTGACCCTTAAATTCTCAATTGTTCCGATTCCCGCCGCCACGCCGGGAATCAAACCGGTTGCCGAATCCGACCCGATTTCGTTTGCGGTAACCTGCGTTGGGCAGCCGAAGCCCGACATGTTTGCCGATGGTCGCGACGTGATCGTGGAGGGCAAGCTCGACTCGACCGGTCATATCGCCGCAACTCAGGTCCTGACCAGTTGCCCGTCGAAGTACAAGCCAGCGCTGCCCGGATCGGGCGCAAGCGGCGCCGGAGCCAAATGATAGATGCCTGAACTCGGACGACTCGCTCTCGCGATAGCTCTGCTGCTTGCGATCTATTCGATTATCTCCAACGTCATTGGCGCCCGGCGCGGTAGCCCGGAGTTTATAGCCAGCGCGCGCCACGCCCTGTGGGCAATGTGCGCGATGGTCACGATCGCGGTTGCCGCGCTATGGACCGGTCTGCTCACCTCGGACTTCTCGCTCGAATACGTCGCGTCATATACCAGCACCACGCTTCCCACGGTTTACAAGATCACCTCGCTATGGGGCGGGCAGCAGGGATCGCTGCTGTTCTGGACCTGGCTGCTTTCGATTTTCACCTCGATTGCCGCGTTCCAGAATCGGCGCCGAAACCCCAATCTTGCGCCATACGCGATGGCGGTGCTGGCGGGAGTCGCGATCTTCTTTCTGTTCATGCTCAACTTCATCACCCGGCCCTTCGATCTCCTGCCGGTAATTCCCGCACAAGGCACCGATCTTAATCCGCTGCTGCAGAACTACTGGATGGCGATCCATCCGCCGTCGCTCTACACCGGATACGTGAGCTCGACCGTGCCGTTCGCGTTCGGCGCCGCCGCGCTAATCAGCGGCAAGCTTGACGATAGCTGGATTCGTTCGACTCGAAGGTGGGCCATCTTCTCGTGGCTATTCCTGACCCTGGGCAACATGTTCGGCGCCAGGTGGGCGTACGAGGTCCTCGGATGGGGCGGTTACTGGGCGTGGGATCCGGTTGAGAACGCCGCCTTCATGCCGTGGCTCGTGATGACCGCGTACCTGCACTCGGTGATGATCCAGGAGCGCAAGGACATGCTCAGAGTCTGGAACCTTGCGCTCATCGGGCTGGCATTCTGCCTCACGATTTTCGGCACCTTTATCACGCGTAGCGGCGTCATCTCGTCGGTGCACTCGTTTACCCAATCGGGGCTTGGGCCATATTTCCTGACCTTCCTGATTATCGTCGCGGTCGCATACACCGGACTCCTGATTTTCCGCTCAGGCGAGCTGCGCAGTCCGGCGGAATTCGAATCCTATCTGTCGCGCGAGGCGGCATTTCTGTTCAACAACCTGGTCCTGATTGGAATTGCGTTCGCGGTTTTCTGGGGCACGATCTTCCCGGTGCTCTCCGAGGCCGTGCGCGGCGTCAAGATCACGGTCGGTCCGCCGTTCTTTAATCGAGTCAACGGTCCGCTGGCGCTTGCGCTGATCTTCCTGATGGGGGTGGGGCCGCTTATCGCGTGGCGCCGGACCAGCGCCAAAACCCTTCCGCGGATATTCGCCGCTCCGGTGCTGCTCGGCGTCGCCGCGGGTCTCGTCGTCTACACTGCCGGAATTCGCACCTGGTATGTGCTGGTGGCGATGTCGCTGGTGGCGTTCGTGGCCGGCACCGTAATCGTCGAGTTCCGCCGCGGGGTGGTGGCGCGCCGCCACATGGTGCGCGAGACAACGCCGCGCGCACTGGTCAATCTGGTTGCGAAGAATAATCGCCGGTATGGCGGCTATATCATCCATATTGGAGTGATTATCGCCTTCGTCGGAATTGTCGGCTCCTCGTTCTTTAAGACCGAAGTTAAAAAGAGCGTCCATGAGGGTCAGTCGTTCACCGTCGGCGCGTACAATCTGCGCTATCTTGGCCTCTCGGAGACCGATACGCCGCATATGGAGAGCACGACCGCTCACGTCGAGGTAACTCGCCGCGGAAGCGAGATCGCGCTGATGTCGCCGGCCAGGCTCTTCTTCAAGCGCGAGCAACAGCCCGCAACTCGCGTCGCGATCCGATCCACTCCCGCCGCCGACCTGTATGTTGTCCTGGCCGGACTCGACGACAACGGCGCCAGCGCCACGTTCGAGGTTTTCCTGACTCCGCTCGTATTCTGGCTATGGGCCGGCGGTTTAATGATGGTGCTCGGAACCGTGGTCGTGATGTGGCCGAATGTGCGCGAGCGCGCCGCTATCGCGCAGGCGGTGCGCGGAGCAGCCGGAGAGATCGAAGAGAAAGCTCCTGAATCCGCCGCCGGAGGCAGTTGAACTCGCGCCGAAATCTCCTCGCGCTCGCCGCGGCAGTCGTAACTCTCGCCGCGGTGATGACAATGCTCGTCGCGATACCGTCGCGCGGAGCGCTTCGCCCCACCGTCTCCGAAGTCGCGCAGGGACTCACCTGTCAGTGCGGATGCGGCCTGACGGTGGCCAACTGCAACATGCCGACGTGCAGTTTCTCGGTGCCCGCGCGCGACCGAATAGAGCGGATGATCGCGCAGGGCAAATC
>JASHOJ010000186.1 GCA_030041155.1 Candidatus Binataceae bacterium
CATCGCTCTGCATTCGGCTGAGCAGGGTTCGCGTGCCGATCAGAACGACGAATATCGCGAGCAGGATCGGCAGCGACGGGTAGAGACCGATCGCCGCAAACGCCTTCGTCACTGTAGCCGCGAATCGTCCCGCTTCGCCCTGATGCGTCAGGTCGAGGCCCGCGACCTGCAGCAGCGGAAAAAGCAGCAGCACGCCCACGCCTTCAGTCAGCGAGAACGCGATCATCAGGCCGAGCGCTCCTGCAAGACGCCATCGCGCCTCGTGGATCAGCGCAAGCCCGAGCGGCAGCAGCGCGTCAAGTATCCCGAGGGTATCGGACGAGCCACGCTGGCTCGTTCTCGAAACCGGGTCCTCTTGCTCTGCCGCCGCACTCGATAACGGTGCGGATGCCGCCGCCGAATCAGCCCGCATCATCGGTTTGATCTGCAATCAACATTCGTCATGCGGCGGCGCGAGCAAGCGTTCGTCGGATGCGCGACTGCGCGGTCCGGCTCCGGCGCAGCGCTGAGAGCATTCGGCATCGATCCTCAAAATCGCCAAGCCACAGTGTCGCGGTCGTGCCCGCGTCTATCGCTTTTAACTGTTCCGCTGCGTCCGCGAGCGCGGATTTAATGCCGGCAAGCTTTGCGCTCGAATCGACGCCGTACGCGCGTTTGTCAGCCCGCAACCGGATGGCTCTTTCGACCGCCAGGAACAGCATCAGTCCTTTTTTCAAATGAACTTGCAGAGCGTCGGAAAAATGATCAGCGAGCGTGCTCATAATCTCTTCGCCCCGCGGCGCGACCTGTCGAAGCGCGCCGGTGATCGCCGTCCCCACCAGTTCCGAAACGATCGCCTCGGCTCCCGGATGACCGATGCGCGGCGGGAGATGCTGCACGTTCACTCCAGCGACTCTAATCAGCGCCGTGCGATGGATAGCGGCTTGCAGCAAACTCCAGTTCAGATCCGCGTTGTACTCGTGCGGAAACGCCACCCAATCCACCTCGCCCCTGAGCGCGATGATCTGGCCGTTCAGAACCTCTTTTTCCTTGAAATCCGCGCCCGAGTTTTCGCCAGCGTCGCGCTTGTTCTTCCAGAGCGGATTCGTCGCGGAGAACCAGGATTCCTCGGAGGCTCTGAACCCGTCATCCGAGACAAAGCAGTCCCACTCGTCCCGCCTAAGGACGGAGTTCAGACGCTCGAGATACGTCATGTCGCTGATTCCAAGCTCTGAAGGAGCGGCGATAAGGCTGCCCTCTCGTTCGACGCTCATGCACCAGTGAAAGAAGCAGTTCTGTTCGTGATGCACGACGATGTCATCGTCGATCAGAAAAAGCACCCTTGGTTCGAACGAGAGACCGGTGACCAGAGCAAGATTTCGCCCGCCTTCGGTCGGGCACGATGGATGCCTTGCCACCAGGCGCTCGAACGAGCGCTGGAGCATCTGGCTCGGAAGCGAACACACGATCTCGCGTTCGATCGCGGAGTCTAGATAGTTCAGTTGCAAGCCCAGCGATCTGAAGCATCGCGCGACCTCGCGGTTCGATGCGCGCAAGTCCGATGATGAAGAATCATCGAGGACGATCCACACAGCTTGGCGCGCGACGCCGCATCCCTCAATCGCCGCTCGAATGCAGCGGTCGAGGATTTCCGGACGATTCGCGGTGCGAACTACGATTGCGGCCGCTACGCCTGGATATTGTTCCGAGATGCCCTGTTTGACCGTCCGCCCCATCCTGCCCCACTATCCCGCGTCCGAAATTATCCAGTCGTTCTCACGATGCCGACCGCGTGGCCATAGCAGGTGCCTCCGCCATAATGAACCAGATCTATTCCCGCCTCGTTCATCTCGGAGGCGATCTGCTGGCGGTCGAAATGATGCTGAAAGCCGGTCTTGAGCCAATCTCCCTCTTCCACCACTTCCGCCCGCCTGAGCCGGCGTATCGCGCTTCCGATCCGCGCGGTCCATGCGCGACGGCGTCCGAGCGCGGCTTCGGTAAACGAGAGCATCAGCGGCGCGCCCGGATGCGTGCAGCCGCTGAGATCTCGAAGAAACCCGATTCTACGCCGTCTTCCCGGTATATACATGTATCCCGAGAAGCCAACCAGAACGGCGTCGTACTTTTTGCCACAGCTACGCACGGACGAGGGCGGCGCATCCAGCAATTGCGCGTCGATACCCCGATTGCGGAGTTCACGCCGGCCCGATTCCAGAAGCGCCGCACAGCAATCGAAGCCGTCTACTGCAAACCCGCATTCCGCGAGCGCGATCATCTCTCGTCCCGCGCCCGCGGCGGCAACCAGCACTTTCCCGCCCTGTGGAAAATAGCGGCGGATCGCGTCTCTCTCCCAGATGAAAAGGCCGGACTTCAGGTAAGATTCTTCGGCATAGGCGCTTCCCTGTCTTCGGTACCGCTCAACCGTGAGCGCCTCCAACTGCCCGTTGCTGAGCAGTCCAAGACCGACGCCCTGTATCATCGCGGTTGCGCCGTTATGCAGCCACTGGAGGACGCGCTCGAGGAAAAAATAAAGCGGCGCGATCAATGGAACGATTTTGTCGGAAGCTGTTTTATCGAGCGAATTTTCGTGCATCGGGAACTCGCGCCGCCCGACCCTACCGGCTAGGCTGTTCCGGTTCAAGCAAGACCTTTGAGGAGCAACGTTCGAGCGCCGGTGCCCGACACACGCGAGTTCGATTTTCTGCTCGCCGCGACCAGGCGATTCTTCCGGCCTGACCGGTACGACCTTGCGTCCCCGGAAGGGCTGGATTGGAACACGCTCCTGCGACTTGCCAAACATCATGGCGTGACCGGATTCCTGCGCCATGCTTGCCATAGTCCCGAGCTCAGAATCATCGCAAAGGACGCGAGCCTCATAGGCTTGACGCTAAGCGCGGAACTCTTGAAGTTGCTCGATCTGTTTGAACGTCATGCGATCGAAGTGGTTCCGCTGAAGGGCCCGATTCTGGGTGCATCGCTATATGGCGACGCGACATTGAAAAGCTCGACCGATCTTGATCTGCTCGTCCGCCGCGAAGACGCGGTGCGCGCAATCCACGCTCTGCTGGACGCGCGATATCCGCTCACATCCGCGCCGCACTGGATGGATGACCGAGCTTACCTGCGCGACCCCAACTGTGAGCTTTCGTTCAGCTATCCGCCGGGAAATATAAAAATCGACCTTCACTGGAGCCTGCTGCCGAGCTATTACCCTGCTCCGATCGACGACACCGAGCTGTGGAGCAAGCTGCGCTGGGTGGAATGGGAGAGCATCCGGGCGCGTACCCTTGCGCCGGAACATCTGCTCCTGTTCCTGTACGCGCACGGCGCCAAGCATCTGTGGGAACGTCTCGGATGGCTTTGCGATGCCGCGCGGATTCTGCAAGTCGAGTGCGATCTCGATTGGGATTATATCTTCGCGCAGACGCGGCGGACCGACACGTGCCGGATGCTCTCGCTCGGATTTACTCTTGCCTCTGATTTGCTCGGGATCGAGTTGCCGGATGCCGCGTTAAAGCTGATGCGGCCGGATTCGCGGACGCAAGACCTGGCCGCAAGGATGATCGAGCAGCTTCGCCGCGGTACGGCTGCTTCGCCACTCTTAACCGCAGTCCTTCGCCTTCGATCCTTCGAGCGTATTGACAATCGGATACGCCTGGCTCTGGGCACGCTATGTCAGCCAACCGAGGCCGAATTCCGCGCGGTGAAAATGCCGCCGAGCTTGTATTGGATGTACTATCTCGTTCGCCCGTCCCGTCTGGCGCTCAAGTACACGCGGCAAATCATAGGCCTGTGAATGATCAAGCGGCACGGTAGTTGAACATTAGCTCGCGGAAGGTACCATGAACACAGGTTACGGGAGTGAGCATGGATTCGTCCGCGTTGTTTAACCGCGATCGCTATGTCGTCCTCAGGTCCTGGTTGCCAGAGCGTCAGCTATCGTTCGTTTACCGCTATGTAAATAAGCTGGCCGCGCGCGGCCTGATGCGTCCAAGCGACGCTCAAGTTCCGGGAACGCCGTGCGGATCTGGCGACTGGATTATCGATGGACTCCTAAGCGACGTACTTCCTGAGGTCGAGAAGGCATCGGGATTGCGGCTCTTTCCTACCTACGCCTATTTCCGGGTTTATAAGCCCGGTGATATCCTTAAGAGTCACACCGACCGGCCATCTTGCGAGGTCAGCGTGACCCTGTGCCTCGGTTATTCGGCGCCTGCGCCATGGCCGATTTGGATTGTCGGGCCTTGTAGCCGCTCGGAAGTCTCACTTGAACCAGGCGACGTGCTGCTCTACCGAGGAATCGAATGCGAGCATTGGCGCGAGCCTTTTGTCGGAGAGCATCAGGCACAAGTCTTCCTCCATTACGTAGATAAGAATGGCCCACATGCGGATTGGAAGTACGACCGCCGGCCGGCCCTCGCCAGCAGCTTTAAGCCGTAGAGCACGCAGGCGGAGAGTTGACATGGATTCGTCCGAGATTTTTCGCCGCGATCGCTATGTCGTTCTTAGATCGTGGTTGCCTGAAGCTCAGCTTTCATTTGCCTATCGCTACATTCGCAAACTCGAACATCGCGGGCTCATGCTTATAGGTGATGATCAGGTTGACGGCACGCCCTATGGCTATGGCGACTGGGTCATGGACGGGCTATTGAGCGATATGCTTCCGACGGTCGAAAGGGCCTCGGGAATGAGTCTCTTTCCGACTTATGCCTACTTTCGCGTTTACAAGCCCGGCGATATCTTGAAGAGCCACGTCGATGACAAGGCGTGCGAGGTCAGCATCACGCTATGCCTTGGCTATTCGGCGCCCGCGCCATGGCCCATCTGGATTGTAGGACCAAGCGGCCGTAGCGAAGTCTTGCTCAAGCCGGGTGATGCCCTCCTCTATTGGGGTATCGAATGCGAGCACTGGCGGAACGCGTTTATGGGCGAGCATCAGGTGCAAGTCTTCCTGCACTACGTCGATCGCAGCGGGCCCTTCGCTAAGTGGAAGTACAACAAGCGTCCGGGCCTCGCGAGCAGCATCAAGCCGTGGCTTTCACCGACTTAGAGCAAGAACTATGCGAACCGGTCGGCTCTCGCTCCTACGTTGAGTGTTCTCTTTTGCGTCATCCCGATTGAGCGCCGCGCAAGTCGAGGGCTCCCTAAGGTTCGATGAGCAGAACCGTGCGAACATACTACGTCTACATTATGGCGAGTCTCTCACGCACGCTTTACGTCGGCGTCACGGGCGACATTGAGCGGCGTGTCTCCGAACACCTCGCCGGCGACAATCCTGGGTTCACCCAGCGATACCACATTACCCGCCTCGTGCATTTGGAGCAGTTTGGCGAGATCGAGGATGCGATCGCACGAGAGAAGCAGCTCAAGGGTTGGAGCCGCGCGAAGAAAGTGAAGCTGATCCAATTGACGAACCCGTGCTGGAACGACTTAAGCTTAATATAAGGGATGTTTCGACTCCGGCCGCAGCGGCCTTCGCTCAACATGACACAGAAGATAACTGCGATCGGGACCCTGGAACACGCTCTGAGCCGATCGCAGTCGGGTGAGCGTAGCGCTCT
>JASHOJ010000187.1 GCA_030041155.1 Candidatus Binataceae bacterium
CCCGAGTTTATCGAGCGCTATCGCGCGGCGCAGCGGGCGCGATGCGCCCGGATCGACGCGATCGCGCGGTGCCATCTCGCCGAAGCGGCCGAAGCGCGCGCCGAGATGCGTGCGGAGAGCTTCGCCGCGTCATCCGCCGAGCGGCGCAACTTCATCTCGCGCCGTGCGATGGCGCCTCGGTACATGATCGTCTATCGCACGCAGGCCAACCCGAATTACTGCGACCTGTCGATCGATCCCTCCGAACGCGCGGCCGGATCGATCATTTCGCTTCGTCCCGACCTAGCGAATTACTCTGCATTCGGGCTTGGGCGCCTCGTCACACCCGACGCATGGCTTTCAACCTGGTCGGGGCTGTCGTCATTCGCAAAGATGGCGGCGAATCTGCCGAAGGTAACGGTGCCGACGCTTGTGGTGGGCGCCAGCGCCGACCAGGACATCTTCATTTCCGACCTGCGCGCGGAATTCGAGGCCTCCGGCGCGTCGGACAAGACGATTGCGTTCATCGAAGGCGCGGACCACTTCATGCGCGCCGGCGGAACAAAGGCGCATCTCGGAGATCCGCGCCCGCGCCTGATGAAACTGCTGTCCGAATGGACGCGCGAGCGCTTCGCCCCGTAGTCGATGCGGCCCGCAGGCGATCCAGATCGATGCCGTCGCGATGCGGTGCGTGGCGCCGGTCTTTCGCGAAAATCGGGGCTGGGCTAATCTCGGATTTCGCTCGCGGATCGCGATCTGGTTTGCGTTGGGCGGTGAGTGATCGTTGAGAGAGGGCCACCCTAGCTCAGTCGGTAGAGCAGCTGATTCGTAATCAGCAGGTCGTCGGTTCGAATCCGACGGGTGGCTCCAATGAAATCAAGGACTTTTTCGGCCTCACCATCCGCATCCCGCTTTGACTGTGCCCAATTTTGTGCCCACCTCTTAGAAATTTCTGGTGACTGATCACGAGTGTCGAGCCCCTCGATCGCGGCCTCCTTCGCTTCGCGCCGGATGTGGCTGTAGTGCTCCATCATTTTTCGGCTTACGTGTCCGGCGAGCGAACGAACGGTCTCTTCGCTGTTGTTAGGATTCTCAAGAAGGCGCGTGATGAACGTGTGCCGAAGATCGTGCCAACGGTACTTTAGTCCCGTCTGCCGAAGGGCGGTGTACCAAGCCGACTTCCACTCTCCCATCGGTCGGTCAAAATCGACCGAATAGACGAGAGGTCCGCAGCAATCCCCGGCAAAGCCGATCTGATGACTCGGAAAAACGAACCCTTCCGGCTGAGCTTCTGGAAATTTAGAGAGCCACAAAGTTAGCACGGCGCAAGCTCTTCTGGTCAGAGGTATTCTCCGCCCGCTGCCGGCGTCCGTCTTCGATTTGGCGACAATCAGTTGACCCTTTGCGATCTTCCCATCCCGCCATTCGAGAATCAGATCTTTGCGGCGAAGCATCTTGGCTTCGCTGGCGCGCAGACCTCCATCCAAGGACAGGGCAAATAGCGGAAGCAGCGCTGGACTCCGGCTCGCAGCGGATGCGGCGTAGAGTCGATCCTCATCTTCAGCAGTGAGCGCCTTCCCGACATCCCGCCTCTCCTTAAGCCAATCGACATCTTCCGAGAGGGTGTGCCAGAGACGAAACGTTCTGAGAATTTGCCTGAGGACGCCTATCTCGTAGTTCACGCTCCGAGGGCCGAGGCCTTCTTTGAGGCGCTTTCTCTGCAGTGCTCTGATGTCGGAGATGTCGATGTCGCATACCAGGCGATCCTTGAATTCGACAGTCAAAGACTCAACATATTGCCTGTAATTCCGCAGCGTGCTTTCGCTTTTGCCGATCTTCGCTTCTATCCAATCCTTCGCGGCGACCGGAAACAGCGGCGTGCGCTCCCTCTTTCCGATCCGGTTAATGCCAAGCTCAAGCTCACGCCGGCGAGCGCGTTCCGCCTCCTTCGCGACCGTTTTCGAGTTTGTCTTTGCTGAATCGCGAATGACCTGGCCCTGAAACAGGAATTTGTACCAGTAGACCTGACCTCGTTTGTAAACGCTCATATGCGCTCTCGATCGAAGCTGTGACGATCTTCAGACGGCGCGCTCACTTGCCTCTGCCAAATAGCGACGAACTTCCTCATCGAGAAGTACCACTCTCCTTCCGAGGTGGGCGGCGCGCAATCTACCGCGCTTTATTTCAAGCCGCAGAAAGGGGACGGACACGGTAAGACTCCGCGCGAGTTCTTCGAGCGTCCAACCAAGCTTTGAATCAATGTGATTGTTCGGCCTCATATCGTCACCTTTTAACTGAGCCGCGGCGGGGAAACGTCGGTCCGTCTTCCTCGCCGCAGCAACTCCTGAATAAATCAAGCCGGAATCTCGGCATCGCCGAGGACGGCTTGATCGGAGGACAGCTCGTCGGCACCTGCATGAGTCGGCGTCCCGAGAAATTGGACTCGCGCGGCTAGTATCTCAGTACGCCGGCTCGTTGAACCGTTGCTTTCCCACTCTCGGGTCTGCAGGCGGCCCTCCACAAAAACCTGCCTACCCTTCTTGAGATACTCGTGGCAGGTGAGCGCGAGCTTTCCCACGACCACGACCCGGTGCCATTCGACCCGCTCCTGGCGCTTGCCATCTTTATCAACGTAGGCCTCGTCGGTGGCGACCGAGAGGTTGACGACCGGCATGCCGGCGGGCGTGTAACGAATCTCGGGGTCTTGCCCAAGATGCCCGATGACCATAGCTTTGTTGAGCGACATGAGATTGACCTCCTGTTGTGCTCCGTGCCGGGGGTAGCGGCCTCGACACGGAGCTTTTGTTTACTACTCTCTCGAAACCCTGCTCGCGTTCCACGTAGCGTCCTCGGCCGCCGCCTCGCCGTGCTCCTTCATCAGCTTCGTGAAACAGGTCCAATGGAACACCGCAGTGCTCGCCCAGAGGTGCGCCTTGAGATAGTTCTCGTCGGTCCTCACTTTCTGACCACAACGGCCACAATTTCCCTGATACATCATCCTTCACTCCCTACATCGAAGTATTGTTCTCCTCGTCGAACGCTTGCGATGAAAACTCTTGGCTCGCCGCCTTACCGCACTCCTCGCCTTCGCAGTAAAGCGAACGATCTTCGGGAAAGTAGAAGGCACGCTCGCCGGTATGAATCGGGCGTTTGCAGCGCACGCACTCGCCCTCGAACCTGACGTTGATCCAACGCGGATCGCACTTGTAACGAGGCATCGTCATCTCTCCTTTCGCGCCCGCTTGCCGTAGGCCAGGGCGCAGATGGCTTGGGCATGGATACCCAGCGCCATCTTTCCCCGCCGCCCTTCTCAGCCGAATCTGGAAGGGCGACGGCGGAAAGGAATTCGATGTGGCGCGCAGCGCCACCACCAATGAGCGGTGGCGAAGCCGTGCAATTCCGGCGTGACCGAGCGGAGCGGTCCAGATAGACGGGCGCGACGGAATTGAGCGTAGCCGGCGCAAGGGGAGGCGTGGTTGCTGGTATCGCTTTCATGGCGTTAGCTCCGCACGCCCCGGCGCTGACTCGATTCGGCGCCGATTGTGACGGTCGTGTTTTTTGAAGAGCCGCAGGCAACGTCGGCAGAGTCCGTTCAGATAGCTCGCGAGCGAGTCTGTGAATGCATCGTCCTGCTCCTCCAGCAACTGCGAGCGAATAGCATGAATCTCGGGATGGGTTGTGCTCCACGTGTAGCTGTTGGCGGCATAATCGACGGCCGCGATCGCTGTGTGGTCGTAGAGCGGGTTGAGGGCGCGCACAAACGGAGCGGGAAAGATCAGCCCAATGCTGTTCCCTCGCCTGGCCTGCGGTCTGACTTGGCTGAGCACAAACGAGCGCTCGACGCCGCTGCCCAGTCTTAGTCGCACGATGCTTCTGATGATTGGCTGCGTTTCCCTGCCGACGATCGGGTCGCACGGTCCTAGCCGTGGATCGTCCTTTTCCGACCAGATTTTGATGTGAGCCGAGTGCGCCGCGTCTTGATGGGTGCGGATCTCCAGGAGGGTTCCATTCACGTAGCTGAACGGGACACTCAGGCACCGCTGACGCTCGATCAGGCCGAGAAGATGGACTTCGTATTTGAAGGTAAATGAGCGCAGTTCCCCAGCTCGTGGGTACTCGGCCGCCGGCCGACTCGCGGGTCTGAACGCAGGAGATCCGCAAATGCAGCAGATTTGTTGATCGATCATCCGTGAACCACAACGAGTGCAAAACTTCATTGCGTTTTCCTCCTTGCCTCACCAACTGATTCCGCGGCTGCGCTTGACCTTTTGCTCCGGCCGGATGCCCTGCTTGAGTCGGGCGGCGAACGGGTCTTCGATGTCGATCGGCCTGAACCTCGGCAAGGATCGTCGCTGGGCGGGCGAAAGATGTTCGAGTGCGGTCGCCTTTAACTGCTCGCGTCCTACTGCGCGGGCCAGCGCTTCGGCACTGTCCGTGTAGATGCGAGCGTCATGTCTCGCGCGGCTGAGCGAGACGTAGAACTGTCGGCGATTTACCAACCGGACGCCGCGCTCGGTGTCGACGTTGACGATGACACGATCCACGGTCGCGCCCTGAGCAGCGTGCGAAGTCGACGCGTAGCCGTAGTCGATGTGGCGAAGCCGCGAGCTGGCCGCGGCTATTTCGCGACCCCTGTCGGTGCGGAGGCGAGTTTGAGCGGCGTCGATCGCGACGACCGTAGCGAACTGGCCGTTGGCGACCCCGAGCGCCCGGTCCGGCGCGCGAAACTGAATTCGGTCTCCGACGGCAAGCGTACGCGCCTCGGAGCGGAAGACCTCGATACCCCGCAGGCGGCCAGGACGGTACTCGACGGTCTCACCACTCTCGGTTCTAAGTTTCAGGATGTTGCGCTTGGGATCCGACGCCTCGACCCTGGAATAGCTGCCGGAGGCGATGCCCAGCTTCGAGCTGCCACGACGAAAGCGAAGCACGTCGCCCACAGCGTAATGGCGCGCATGCCCCCGCTGCGCGCGGGTCAGATCGAGATTCGACAGCGTGGCGACTTCGATACCCTCACGCGCGATCGCACCACGCCCGACCAGCAGCTCGCGGATGACGCGGTTAAGCTCGGTGCGCTCCTCGATGGCGGGACTCACAACCAGAGTCGTTTGTCCGGCCCGATGCGAAACCAGATAGTCCTCCGCGATTGCACGGTAGCGGTCGGTGGCCTGAGGTATCTCGTGGATGCGCGACTGCTGGGAAAGCGCGGCGACGCTCTCGGCAAGCTTTCCAGCCGCCGCAAGCTCAACAGCTTCGCGCAACGCTGGATCGCGCTGGCGGCGAATCGCGGTAAGCGACGCGACCGTCATTCCCGCCTGCCGCATTTGAAAGAGCGGACGGCCCGCTTCGATTGCATGATGCTGCCGCTCGTCGCCGACGAAGACTATGCGTTCAACGCCTATTTCTCTGGCGAGATGGAGCAGCCGATTCACCTGGCGGGTGGCGAGCAGGCTCGACTCGTCGACGATCCACAATTCCTTGCCCTGCCTTTCAGGCTTCGGATTTTCCAGTAGGCTCGCCACGGTGCGCGCCAGCACACCCGCCTCGTTCAGAGACTTGACGCTGCCGCTCGTTGGTCCGAAGCCGCGCACGAGGTAGCCGCGTTCTTCGGCCAGTTTGCGGATCGAGCCGACCGTGGTGGTCTTGGCGGCACCGGCGCGTCCTTCGAGTGCGCTCATCCAGTCACGAGTCGAGAGGGTCGTTTGGGCGACAAGAACCTGGTCGGCTGCGAGACCACGGCGCACAGCCCAGCGCTTCACCTCGTCGGCGCTCGCAATTGGTTCCGATCTGCCCCGGCCTTCGTGCATAAGCGCGATGTTGTCGCGCTCAAGCACTGCCATCTGCGGTGTGGTGAACGCTCCGATCGGATGACGATGGTTTGGTGCCAGATCGATTAGCCTGCCATCATTTCTGTGGGCCTCGATGGCGGCACGCACGCCATCTAGTACGCTGCCACCCATCGCGTGCTGGAGAGTGAAAGTCTCGAGCTCGCGCCGATCCGGCGCGGCGTCGCGCTCAATCGCATGCGCGGTTGCGTGGCGTACCGCCTCACCGAGCTCGGCCTCACCTACTTTGGGCACGATCGATTTGCGGTTGAGGGCCGCTTCGGCGAGGCGCGCGAAAGGAATTTCGTAAGCCCCTGCGCGCTCGCGCCATTCAGCCTTGAGGGCCTGCTCGTCGCGCTGGTCTTTCGAGAGACGCGAGCGATGCGCGGCGATCTGTGCGGCGCTGGCGCCGTTAATGCCGAGCTTAGCAAGCTCGCGCTCGATCTCCTGGCGACGCAAGGAGAAAGCCATCACCTGCTCGCGTGCGTAACCTTCAAGCTCCCAGCGTCCGTCGCTTCCGGCGATGGTGATCGGGTAGCCCAGCCTCTGAACTGCGCGCGCGAATTCGGCGCGGTAGACGGCGGTGGCGAATGCTTGCGAGCGGTAGATTTCGACCGGATCGAGTCCGCGCCATGCGCCATCTGGACGGCGCGTCATGTTCATCACCACAACGTGGGTATGCAGGTGCGGGTCAGGGCCGTATCCATCATTGGTGGCATCTTCCGTCGGCCTGGCCGCGATATGATCGAAGCGGGCAGCGACAACCTTGCCCGTCGTCACCCACTCCTGACCGCGATGCATGCGCGCCTGGGCAAACCGCTCGAGTTCCTGAAGAGCCGTTTCGACGGCGCGGCGATGCGCTCCGATGAGGCGTGAATCGTCGCCGACCAGCGCCTGTACGCTCACTGATTTGGGAGCGTTGAAGGTCGCGTCCCAACCTGCGCGCTTTTGTTCACCCTCGCGCTGCGCCGCCTGGACGATAATCTCGCCGCTCCTCGGGTCGAGGCCGTTTAGCACCGCGCGAAAATTCGCGGTATCGATGTCGCCCGCGAGCCCCAGCTCCGCCGCGCCCTTACCGAACCAGCGTCCGATCACGCGCTGCTTCTCGGTGTAGTAGTCGTCGCGGCTGTACTTCTCTTCGTAGTAGGTCTCGGCCTGACCCGCGCTGAGGGCGCCTTTTGACATCACCAACATGGCCTAATCCCACCCTCCGAGAGCCGAGTCTTGTTGTGCTTGTACATTCAGCGTCGTGACAGGCTTGGTAGGGTTTCTCTCCGGAGAAACCACGGCTTCGGTGTCTCGTCGCAGAACAAAGGCTGGAGCCGTTCTCTTGGGCTCCGTCCATTGCAGTGCTACGCGAGCGCGGTCATATCCGGCGATGCACAGGTAGCCTTCGAGAGGTGGAAGTTTCTGGATCTCTGCGGGCAAGACCACTCGCTCCAGCGTCTGATGAGGTTGCAAGTTAAAGCCGTCGCGATAGAGCGAGGGTCCAGTTAGCGTGGTCATTTGGAGGCGAATCACCTCGCGCTGACCCAGCGTGCGGCTGGCCCACTCTGCGGTCTCGGCCTCGTCTGACCGCAGAATCAGTTTGGTCGCCGGCGCCGAGAGCAGCGTCACGGTGCGGTCACGTCCGTAGATCGACTGAAGCTGCGAGATCGCCTGAAAGCCGAATACCACACAGAGGCCACGCTTGCGCCCGCGTACGACGAGGTTTTCGAGCTGACCCTGATAGTCGAGCGCGCCCAGCTCGTCGATCACGATCCAGACCTGCTCGCGCGCGCCGTCAAGCTCGGCGGCCAGAAGCTGGCGCACTAGACAGTCGAGCCACACGTTCTGGAGCGGGAGCGCCGCTGCCCGAGAATCCTCGGTCGAAGTCAGGAACAGCCAACCCCGTCGCTGCCGTACCCATTCAACGGCGCTCCATCTGGTACGACCGGGCACCTCGGGCGGCAGGTAGCACAGCGGATTGGTCGCGTTGGTTGCCATCGCGACTATCCCAGCGCCTTGGTCGTGTGCACCTGGATCAATGAGCGCTTCCGCCGGCGTTCCGGCTAGGGCTTTCTTGAGCTGTTCGCGCGGCAACGTCAGCAGTTGAGTAATCGTTTTCGCGGTTTGTGGCTTGGCAGTCTCCAAAATGCTGACCAGCGTGGTGCGCCCCGAGCGACGAAAGAACCGGTCGGCGCCGCTCTGGGCGAAGCTGTTCGGCACGTCCGGGATGAGTGACTGCGCCAGCGCCTCGGCGTCCATGCAAAAACTTTCCGCTCTCAGCTCAGCCCAGGGCGACCACGACGGGCAGCGGTCATCAAGCGGGTTCAGAACCGCGTCGCCACGTTCTGGCCGATAGAATTCCGAAATGTATTCGGCGTCGGGATCGAGCACGACGCCAATCCCGCCGCGCGCCTCTATCTGGCGCAGCATCTGGCGAATGCAGTTCGACTTGCCCGAGCCGGTTTTGCCTGTAAGCGCAAAATGTTGCGGCTCCAGGTCTGCGGGGATCGACACGTTTGCGATATGGATTGGTCGCACGCCGCTTCCGCTCGTCGATCGTCGAAGCATCGGGATACGCAATGCTCCGCGCGCGGCAGCATTCTCCATTGCACCACTCAATTCCCGACTGCTGATAAGCTGCAGGCCGCGCACGAGGTGCGCATCGGTGCTCTTGCGACGAAGCAGCATGACGGCCGCCACGGTGATCAGCAGGGGAGCGACCGCGCCGTAGCGCATATAGTGGACCAGCCATTCGCCGAACGAGTGCTGATAGAAATGCCTGGCGTTGAGAAACGGATAGAGCACCTCAACCGGATAGCGCCGCTCCATATAGGGCAGTGTCGGATGAAGGAACGGGATGCTCAGCTTCGTGAGCAGCCAGGCTGCGAACCACTGCACGAAGAGTTGATGGCCGAAGCTCGGGAAATAACGTCCAGTCCAGAACCAGACGAGTTCGAGCGTTGTCGCCAGCCATGAAAAGAGGCAGAGCTTAAGCCAGACGATGACGAAGCGCGCGTTCATCCGCGCGCCGGTAGCGTAAGCCTGCCAGCTTGCAGCCTGTCGTCCGCCCGACCACATAGCCTGCTACTCGCGCCGCCCTTCGCTGTTGGCTTTCGCCGGGCTCTGCCGACGATCAATTTCTGCGTCGAGGCGGCCAAGATAATCGGTGGCGTCCTTGCGCGAGAGCT
Source organism: Candidatus Binataceae bacterium (assembly GCA_030041155.1). Taxonomy (GTDB): domain Bacteria; phylum Desulfobacterota; class Binatia; order Binatales; family Binataceae; genus JBARDN01. Next base: position 8,981 of record JASHOJ010000187.1, read on the forward strand.
GCTGTATTTCCTTCAGCTTCGGACGATCGAGTCCGAAGGTCTCGCTCTGTTCGACCATGTTGTAAAGCGAGGACCGAGTGCGCGAGATCTCATAGACGGTGTGGCGGAAGCGATCCTCAATCAGGTCGCGAATCCCCCGAATCAACTCCGGCTGCTCGTTCGCTGCGCTATAGTGTTCGCACACGATCGACCGCACGATCTCGGTCGGACTGACTTCGCGCTCTCGTGCGTCGGTTTCGACGCGAGTTGCGATTTCCGGAGCGAGTCGCACCAGTACCGCTCGCGGCTGCTCGCTGGTCTCATTGATATCGGCTGATATCTTTTTGTTTTCGGGCATTTTCCTCTCCTCCAACTCCTCTTCTGATATCCGTGATAGCGTCCGGATTCCGGGCCCTTTCTGCGAGATTTCCTTCATCGAGGGGATGAGTGACGTGTCAAAGCCTGAAACGCGCGAAGCGCGTCAACGGACCTAACGCCACATCTCATACCTGTGGACATGCAGGACCTCATCGCATTTCTGAATGGGCAGGGCCGCCGTTCATGTCCGCAACGCTGTTGGAATGGCGCTTGAGCCACGACTGGAACTTGCGGTCGGACTCCACGAAGTTGCGGACGATCTCGACAATGATTCTGCGGATGCCGATGGCGTCACCGTGGATGTGCTGGTAGTAGGTGGCGTATCCGTCCAATTCAGCCTTGAGCTTGCCGGGCAAGGTGACGTTGACCTGCGCTGACTTCAGCTGCTGCTCGACTTTGTTGAGCCTCATGGAAACCTCCTGATTGACTTCTGAGTTCGCGTGGAGAGATGAACCGAGCGTAAGCGCTATTCACGATGGCCATCGCAATCAGCATGGCGATGGCCGCGATAAACACGATGTAAGCAAAGAGCAGCGCCTGCGAGACCGCTGGGCTTGACCAGACGATGACTGGAATCAGCTGCGAGATGACACTGCTGATCGCAACCGGACCGAAGTACCGGCTGTCGATCCCGCGCGGATGTTGGGACAAGACCCAGACCTGTCGGGTGCGGACGCGATAATTTCCAAACTGATAGTGCTGGAGGGGTTGCCCTTCCGCATCACGGTCTAGCGGCGCACTGTCGGGCCAGAGTGTTCCGTCGATGCGTACGCCATGCGCTCCGAGCTGCACCACATCCCCAGCGACTGCAGCGACGCGTTTGATCAGCGGGATATTGGCGGGGGCATACCGACGGAGGACCAACGCCGTCGGACCTGTAGGCTGCTTCAACCACACCAGGGCTCCGCGCTCGGCGCCACCCGGGGCAAGGCGGTAGATACCGACCGGCTCGCTTGGCGTCAGATTGAGGCAATACCCGAGCGCTGCTGGCAGCCGATAGCCGATCAGACCCGTACCTAGGAGCACGGCGTAGCCTACGGCAACGGTTACGATGCGGAGTGTCCAGCAGCGTTTCTTCATCGCGCGTTCTCCATAGTGTTCGCGGCGTCCGCATAGGGTCCCGAGAACACCAAGTCACGCGTGACCAGGACGCGGAAGTGATAGCCGGGCCTGATTTGGATCGTGGGAGCGACTTGGATGTTGGCCATGTGCCCCATCGCCTGCTGGCCGAGCTGTTGCGCTGCTCCCATTGCGGCCATCTGGCCGGGATTCATCGAGTAGGCACCCGTGCCATACGCTCCGCTGGTCATGGTGGGATAGTCCGACATCATCATTCCTGCGGAGATTGCCGACATGAGCAGCGCCGGCGCCCACACTTTGGCGTAGTGATGGTTCACTTGATCCTGAAAGCCGGCGTAACCCGATGCGTCGCTTCCCGTCAGATCTGGAAGATTGAGTTCGCCGCCGTTGGGAAACACGATGGTGCGCCACTTGACCATCAGGCGCTCCTGCGACGGAATGAGCTGATTGGAGTAGGAGCCGATGAGCTTGCTGCCCTGGGGAATCAGAACGTATCGTTCGCTCACACTGTCCTTCACGTCTTGGGCCACGCGGCCAAGCACGTCGCCGGGTATGTCGGAATTAATTCCGGTCTCGAGCGTGCCGTAGATGACGGTCCCCGTCGTAATGCTGTAAGGCGATGCGGGATGCGGGTCGGCGATGATCGGAGCGCCGCTTGGATTGCCGCCTTGTCCCTCCACTGGTTCGCCTCCCGCTGAAACCAGACGGGGCGTTTCCAGCACCTGTGACTGTCCCTTCGGTGCCACGAGTAGATCTGATGCGAGCGCCTTCTCATATTCTTCGCGACGATGTTCAGCGGCAGGGTTCGGCGCTGTAGGAGGAACATAGTTCTGCGCTGGCGGCTGGTACTGCGGGACGGGTGTGGCGACCGCCTGCATAGTCGGGGACGGGCTGGGCGACGCAGCAGAAGCTTCCGCATGCGCGACACGGTTGGACTCATGATCGATCCAACTATCGTCGGCCTTCTGATAGCTGACGTTTTTCTTTGGCTGCGTGACCTGTCCCGCGTAGTGGATCGCGAGCACGCCGCCCAGTGTCCCGACGCCGAGCAATCCTGCGATCGCCAGCCCCCACCAGGGCTTGAGTCTGTGAACGAGTTCCTCGGGCTTGACGGTTCGTGGTTGCGTTTGATCCATCGCTTAGGCTCCCGTCCGTGCAATCGTTATCTGCTGCTGCTCCTTGCCGGTGCCTGATACCAGCACCGCCTCTTTGAAGAGGCGGTCAACAACGTAGTAGCGGCCTTTGACCTGGTAGTTGACCAACGCATCGGCGCCGTCCGCATTGACCATCAGCGTGGGTGCATCAGACGCCAGTAAGGTCTGCGGCATCTCGATGTAGACGCGCTCGCCATCGTCGAAGGTCTGTACCGGCTTCCATGGAACGTTGGGGCCGGAAACGGTGTAGGCGAAGTTGAGCTTTGCTAGGGGAGTGGGCGTTGCGGCCTCGCGCGCTTTGCGCTCAAGTTCGCTCTTTCTGTTTGTTTCGGCAGCGATGACCTCCTTGGGATAGTAGAAGGCGATGCGGGGCATATATTTCCCGCTGGACTTTAGAGTCAGATGATAGGTATGGCGGCTGGTAAGAATGATGAGGTTGGTCGTGATGCTCGCCGCCTTGGGCTTCACCAGCACGCGCCCATCGACCGCCTGGATCATCCAACGCTCGGTATCGCCGGCGGCTGCATCGTCAGCACTCTCACCTGGCGCCAACAGAATCTCCGTGACGCGGAGCGGTTCGCATAGGACAACGAAATCAGCATCTGCTTCATACGGAAACCGCGTGGTGATGCCTTCGTGAAGCACGGGCGGCTGTCCGCTCCGCTGATAAGTTGCTATTGCGGTTCGGACATCAGCAGGCTGCTTATCGAGCACGCTTTCGGGCGGGAGCGGCGCTGGTTCGGATTCCAGCAACTTGGCTGGTACTAATTCGATCGGCTGGGCAGGTTGCCGTGCCGAGCATCCTGACAGAATTGCTGTGGTTATGATTGCTGCGCTTATAAAGGCCGATTTACATTTCATGAGCCTTGCTCCTCGCTCCAGTCGATCTGAGTCACATAAAGGCCGATCGGATTGCTGAGCATGTGATCGGGGTCGGGCGCCGCAAGCTGCACCGCGAGCAAGGCGCGCCAACGGGCGGTCGACAGCACGTCGCCATTCAGGCTCCGTGTGGTTTCTGTCCAGCGAACCTCGTAGGTGCCGCTAGGCGCACGCAATACCGAATCGACCTCGGCCTGAATCGTCTCCTTGCTCGCAAGTTCGAATGGCGGGTGGTTGCGATACCAGACCGGCAGTACCGTAGCTGCCTCGCCGCGCGCCATGTCATAAACACGATGAAGGGCCGCTTTTTCTTCTGCGCCGTCGCCAAGCACGCTGCGGGCATCGGTGATGAACCGTGCGAGCTCGAACCTGATCACCGCTTCGTTTTCCGATTGATCGGCGGCCAATGGCTGTAGGAGGCCGCTGACCTCGCCCGCCTTATCCAGCTCGATGACGTAGGGAACGACGCGCGGTTTGCGGGCGAGATACAGTCCCAGCGTGGTTGAGAAAAGTAACGCGAGCGCCATTGCGATCATGCTGTGGCGTAGTATCTGGTTGCCGCGTTCGAGACGTTCGTACTCCGACCGGAGTGCAGCCGACGCAGCGAGATATGGACTGTCTGATTTGGCGTTGAAGGTCGTCATACGAGGGCTCCATGGCAGCGCTTACAGCTTGCTTGTTCCTTTGCCGTTGCCATTGATGCGGCTCGTGGCTGGCGCCTTGCTACCAAGAGCCGACGTACCCGTTTGGCTGAGAGCTCCGGTTTTCGGCCAATCGTTGTTGAATCCTTGCGTTTGTGATGTCGATCCAAGAGGTGTGGTGCGTTTGCTCAAGTCCTCAGTGGTGGGAGCCGGAGGCGGTTTCAGCTGATCCTCCCGCTGCTTGTCCCACAAGCGCATCGCACGGGTCGCGCCTTCGTCGGCAAGATTGATGACACCGTTGAAGGCCTGGCCGCCCAATTTGCCGGCGACCTCAAGCGCCTTGGGTATGGCCTTGGCGCCGTCGCGGATCGCGCTGGCCAACGTGGTGCCAAGAATGATGTCACCCAACGTGGAGCTTACGGTGTGATCGACGATCTGTGCTGCTTTGGTGGGAATCCGCGCGGTGATAACCGCGAGAAGGAAGGCCTCAACCGCCGCTTCGATGCCGTAGTACCAGTTGGTCATCAGCTCTGTGACGTGCCTCCCGCTGTCCACTGTCCAGTTTCTGGCGAGCTGCGTGCCGACGCCTACCATCAGGTAAAGGAAGAACAGCCTGACGGCGATTCCGAGTGCCCAGCCGAAGTAGCCTTCGCCAAAGCGCCAAGTGAACCGGGTACCGGAAGTTGCTACCAGCGCGGTTCCCGCTACGCAGGCGACATAACCTTCGACGAGAGTTTCCAGCAGGATGCAGGCGATGATCGCGAAGCACACGAGGATGATGAGAGCGGAGAGAAGTAGGAGGAGCGCATTGAGGGTGGCGCTAGGATGAAATACGGTCCATCCCGACGCGATCGCCTGCAGAAGGATCAGCGATAACTGAAAGCCCTGCGTCATGACGCCGCCGGGGGTCATCGCGCTAGCCGGCACGTGACCCGCAACTGACGCCCAACCGGTAAAGCTTAAGATCACGCCGTTCTGCAAAAAGTCGGGGCCGTACTTAAAGAGCGTGAACATCGCCATGACGCCCGCGATAGTTCGCACCAGATCGATCGCAAGCTGATCGAAGTCGCGTCGAAGCGTGCCGGTGATTCCAACGAGAATGAGTTCGATAGCCGCGAGCATGTAGAAGAGATTGGTTCCGATGCTGTACAGACCTCCCAGCCATGTCGCGGTGACCGTCTGGAATTGGGTGAGTACGTCTTGAAAGACGCCGAATTGGGTTGGAGGCATTTTACTGTCCCTCACTGCTGAAATTCGGATCTGGAATCCCCTTCGGGATCACTGCTCCTGATGGGCACTGCCAGGTGGATGACCCCGGTTTGAGATAACTCGGGTAGTTTGTGGTGCATCCAGCAGCGTCCATTTCACGGAAAGGCAGCCACTCTTTGCGGACAAAGTCGTACTGGTAGCCACGGTGAAACATTTCATCGTTCTTGGCCGCGGCTCGGTTCCCTTCCTCAGCTTTTTTGCGCTGATCCGCCCGCATGATGTCGTTGACGGATAGGCAGTTCGGATAGTTGGCAAGTACGGTTTGCCCGCACAGCCGCTTCGCTTCTCGCCACGCGGAGGTATTCGCGTCGTGTTCGCGTTGCCAGAAGGTCCGGTCAAACTGAGTTGTAGGAATGGTACTGCCCAACGCTGTAATGGCCTCTTGACTTTTCGCCGGCGACTCACCAGGCCGGGGTTTGCACGCAGCAAGCACGGTCACCGCAAGCGCGATTGCGAGACTCTTTTTCAAGGCTCGACTCCTCCTGCGTTCAGGAATTGGCTCGCTTGCACGACGCCTTGGGTGTCCGTGCTGAGGCGCGCGCCCCGATCCACCGCTTCCGCGTTGATGAGTGTGATCAACAGCTGGCGGATGAGCTGAAGCTGCTGTGCCTGGGCGAGGAGGATTTCATTGGTCACCTGCGCCGCCTGAAGCCGCCCGCTCACTGACGCGTTTCTGGATTCCAGCGCCGTAAGCTGCTGATCCTCATACTGGAAGTGCGCCGCCTGCTGTTGCGCCACGGCCAGTGCGCCGCCCAGTGTGCCGAGGGTTAGCGCGGCGAGCTGCTGCATATGTTGAGCGGCATTGACCGGCGGCGAAACGGCACCGGGAAAGTCTGCCTTGAACTGCTGCGCCGCATTGGGTGATGCGTAGCAGAGTCCTCCGGACTGGCTCATCGTGCTCCCAAGGCCATTCAGGAGTCCTAGTTGCGATTGCCAAAGGCCCGAGTCGCCGGTCGTAGTGTTCTGCGCGGCGAGGTCGGCAATGCGTGTCTCCTGGCTAAGCTGCTCCGCTTGCCGGCCATACATCTGAGGATCGCTGACGATAACCGGACAACCGCAGGTGCCGCCGAACTGCGCGTGTGATTGCGGGACTTCGACAACCAAGGCGGCGGCAATAAAAACTAAGCTGGCGATTCGGCGCCGCCTTGCGCGCCGGATAAAGAAAACCTTCATGACTCCTGCTCCTGCCGTGCGACTCCATCGAGGAAGGATGGAATGGAATTCGTAGCCAAGGGTTTGGAAATCACGTGCGCTCCAAAGTCGGTCAATCCACGATCGGCGAGCCAAGCCTCTACGAAGTCGTCGGCCCCATGGGCGAGTAGCTCGCGAGCTCGCTGCACATCGCGATGACTGGTCGATCCGCACAGCGCCAGAGCGATTGGGCCTAGGTCCAGATTGAAAAGCCGGCTTCCGAGCGGCGAGGTGTAGTAGTACTGCGAGCGCGGGGTAGCACGCGCGATGATCTCGATCTGGCGCCGGGTCAGCCCAAGCTTGAGGTACGAATCTCTGACGTGTTCGCCGCGCGCCTCTGGATTAGGCAGGAAAATCTTCGCCGGACAGCTTTCCAAGAGGAGATTGCAGTTTGGAGATGATGCGATCTCGGTGAGGCTCTGGGTCGCCATCACGATGCCGGCGTTGCGCTTGCGGAGCGTCCGGAGCGCTCCATAGAACCAGTCGGCGGACACCGGGTCGTTAAGCAGCCGCCAGGCCTCGTCAATGAAGATCAGCATCGGTTCGCCGGTGCATTCCCGCTCAATTTCATGCAACAACCATTCGAGCGCGGGTGCCGCGGCGCGTTCACCCAGTGCCATCAATCCGCGAGTCTCGTAGACGCGGAGGGTGCACTCGCCCAAATTGCCTGGTTCGCCGTCGAAGACTTGGCCCCAGGGGCCTAGCTCGGTGTACTGGGTGAGAATCCGACGGAGCGCATGAATCTGAACCATGCCTGCCAGATGCCGCATGCGGCGAAGTCTCTGGCTCGCACAAAGCTCGATTGAGCGCGCAAGCTCTTCCTGGTCCTCAGCACTCAGCGCGGTTTGCCAACGCGCGAACAGACGATCCGAAAATGCCAACAGAAATTGATCTTCCTCGTCGGATGAACCTGCTCGCTCCAGCGGACAGAGCGCCGGCGTGCCCTCGTTGCCAAGGTCGCGGTAATCCGCCCCAAGCGCGTGTACAGCGGCGAACGACGAGTAATCGAAGTCGATCCAGCGGACGCGCGCAGCCTTGAGCGCAGTCCACGCCATCGCGAGCAGTGCCAACAGAACGGACTTTCCGGCTCCAGTCGGACCGATAACCAACATGTGAAGCAATCCGCCGCCGGAGTGTGGCGGGAGCCAGAAGGGAGCGTGCCCAGCCGAGCAACAGACCAATGGCGCCGGCGTGTCTGGTGGAAAATGCGGTGAATCGATGGTCGGCGTTCCCGGCCACGGCTCGCTCACCAGCGCGAGATGAGCGAAGTTGATCCCACTTATGAGAGGACGCGATACGTCCGACCAACCGTTGCCGGGTTGTGGGCCTTTAAAGGCTTCAACCGCGTTAACATCTTCGACACGCGCGCCGATGCCTGCGTTCTGCAGACGCCTGACCAGTTCCCGAGCTTGCAGGTCGGCCCGGCGCGCGTCCTCGTCGAAAATCAACGCCCACATGCTGAGAAAGCCGAAGGGAGTTCCGCTTGCGGCGTGGGCGATCACTTCCTCGGCATCGGCCACCATTTCGTCGGCGTAGCGGTTGGCGCGAGTTCGCGGCACATTCATTGCGGCAAGGATGATCTGCATCAGCCCTTGGCGCCGCCGCGCCCATTGACCGCGCACTTGGTTGCCGTGGCGTTGACTTGTAACCGCATCAAGCGGAATCCAGCGCAGCGTGAAGCGCATGCGCCCGCGCTCATTCAGAACGAACCACAAGAGTTGCGGGATGGTCTCGGCCGGATAGCTGTTGATCGCGACCGGCCGAATATGAAGCTGGCCAACTCGGGGATACAGGCCGCCAAAGAAAGTCTGATCCGCCAGCACTTCATCCAGATGGACCGCAACGGACGGCAGAACGATCGGATGCTCCAGTCCGGTTAGGCACAGGTGCAGATCGTGAAACATCTCGGCCGAAGTGAGTCGGCGCACTCGCGCGACTCCTGACAGGGCGTCGCCGAAGGCACGGGCGCGTTCACGAAACCGCTCGATCTCGTACTGCCAACTTGATGAACTTTCGGCGCCACGGCCGGCGAAAAAGGCCGATGAGGCTCGCGCTTTGGCCTCCGCCGGAAAATAATGACTCAAGTAAATGCGGCTGCAAGTAACCCAGTAGCGTTCATTGCCGAACGCAGCCCGCCGCTCCGCGTCGACCAAAGCTGCGGCTCTCGTGGGAAACTCCCGTTCAGGATAGTTCGGCGCAGGTAGTCGATGATGGACGACGTGGAGCATGTCCATGTCGCCCAACAGGGCGAGCGCGTGTTCGAAGCGCTCGCAGATGGTTTCCACCTCCTCCGCCGACAGTGACTCGAAATCATCGTGTCGAATTTCCCATGCGACCATCAGGCCGCCGGGCTTGAGGAACGCCTCGCCTTCCGCCAGGAACGCGCTTGCCTGAACGATATCCGCCAGCGAATGATCGATGCTCGACTTCCAGAGACTCATGGCATCCACCTCGGGAGCGGAGGGACGGTAGGCTTTGGCTTCTCCGGAGAGCCCCACGCTCGTCCGTGCGCCAGCCGGATTGCCGGCTCGCGCAGATGACGGAGATAAATGACCGGCCATTCCGGATGACGCTTGGCCGCCGCTCGAAGCGCCCACTGGACGCTCAGCGCGATGCCGATGGCGAGCACGAGGGTCCACCAGCGAAGCCCGGTCGACAGAATCGCCAGCGCCAGCACCACGTTGATCACCGTGAGCCGCGGATGACCGCCGCCAAGCAGCGGCGCACGCACCATCGACTGATGAACCGCGGCGCGCATCAGTTAATCACCGCCGCGAGTCCCAGATAGGTCATGATGTTGAGCGCCGCACCGGCGAGCGCGCCGCCCGCAATGACCCCAACCAGCGCCTTGGCCGCCGGGCCGAACTCCTGCCAGAACGTCCAACCTATTCCGGCGACGATGATCCCGGCCGCGAGCATCGCGTGAGCCAGTCCGCCCTGCATGCCGTTGATCAGAGTGGTCAGGGGTCCATCCCACGGCAGGCCCGTCGGCGTATATGCGAGAGCCGAAGTGGCGTACACCAATAGGAATGTCGTGGTAAGAACGATTGACTTGCGCATCACCAACCTCCTGAAAAAGCGGGCGACAAAAGCAGCGCCGCTTGGATTCCGAACGTCAGAAGCAACAGGACAGTTACGAACATCGCTAAGGGGTAAGGCGCGTCGCTCAGGGCGAAGATGAACCACGCGATTAGAACCGCCGCTGTGAGCGCCGGCAGCTGGGCAGCATGGAGGGCTGCCAAAAAAATCAGGACCTGATTACCAAGAGCCGCTTCAGTCATTGGTCTCGTCTCCATAGACCTGAGTAGTTTTGAGCTGTCCCTTCTCCGCTGATGGAGTTAGCGAGGACGCAGCCCAGGCAGAACAGACCGGCGATTACGTAAGCTCCAACTGGTCCGACGAAGAACGCATGAACGCTCGGGTACTGCAGGAAGGGAACCGGATCGTAGACGCACATAAACTCACCATGGGCGTAAGCGTCGGCCTGCCTCGCGAGGAGCTTGGCCCATCGCTCAGGCGTGTCGAAGGTTGCGACCCAGCGAAGCACGAGCATGTCGAGCGAGACGGCAGCGAGCAGAAACGCCGGCGTTCTTCAATATCCTGGTACAACGCATCAGTCCGCTCTCTCCTTGATCTCTTTCAGCCGATACCCGCCGTTCGGGGCGCAGCCTTCCACCCGCACCATCTCCTCGATCCTTCGTGCGCCATCCGGACGGCGAGAAATGAAAATCAGTAAATCGACGCTCTCGGCGATAAGCCGACGACTCGGCGGAACGCCCGCCTCCTCGACCAAGCTCTCCAGTCTGAGCAACGCGGCAGGCGCACTGTTGGCGTGAATCGTGGTGAAACCGCCGGAATGGCCGGTATTAAACGCCTTCAAGAGGTCCAGCGCTTCTGCTCCACGAACCTCGCCGACGATGATGCGATCCGGGCGCATGCGCAGCATCTCGCGGACGTGACGGCGCATATCGGCCCGACCGCGTGCAAGCCGGCGGATCGCATTGTTCGCACTGATCTGAAGTTCCGGTTCGTCCTCGATGATGCCGAGCCTTTCATCGGGCGACGTTTTCAGCAGCTGCGCAACCATTGCGTTAAGCAGCGTGGTCTTCCCGGCACCGGTGGCGCCAATGGCCACAATGTTGAAACGTCGTCGAATCGCGTTGTCGATAACGTGGAGTTGCCAGGGGGCGGCGATGAAGTCACCAAGTGGTCTCACCGCCCGCCAATGCAGGCGAATCGAAAAGGTCGGTCCATCAGATACCGGAGGCAGCGCTGCCGAAAAACGCGCGCCATTGGGCAGGATCATGTTGATGAACGGGGCATCGCGCTCGATGGTTTTGCCGACACTCGCCGCGAGCAGGCGGATACCCGCCTCGACTTGCGCGGCTGGCAGCGCAACGCCCAGTGCCCGCATGTCGCCCGCACCTAGGTCCGCAAACAGCGGACAGCTCCGCTCAGCCCTGTCGTAGTTGGCCGAGACCTCCTGGGGCTTGCCCTGGAGCAACCTCTCGATTTCCAGCAGTTCCGCAGCTTGCCGCCACAGGAACTTATCGTGGCTCTGCATCATGACCGGCTTGCCTCATGCTTCGTCGCCGACCCTCTTACAGCATCCAGAATCCCCGATGAAATAACTCTGAGACTCTGAACTTTTGTAAGTGTGAAATCGTTGTATCGAAAAAAAGAGGCACCTGTCAAGCGCCTCGACGTCCAAATATTTTAGGACAATAGGTATTCGAGCTGGCGCAGGCGCACCCGCGCCGCTTCCGTTGATACCTTAAACAGCTCGCTGGTCCGCTGGATCAGCAGCTGTTCTTCGATCGAGTGCTCATCAAGCCGGCCTTCCACGCTGCGCTCGGCGCGAAACGCCCCGACGTGCAATTGCATACGGCTCGTGGGCATCAACATGGCGCCGGAAACGTAGCAGGCGAGCCACTCCATCCAGTCAATGTCGCTGCTTGCGGGTTTGATGTGGGCTCGCAAACACTTGTGCCGTTCGGTGCGCCTGCAGTAGCGGTCGAATAACCAGGTCTGCCAATGCACGTGCCCATATTCGTGCGTCAACGTGTTGCGTTTGCGGTGCTCGCGCCAGTGCTGGTACGACAGCTCCCGCGCGATGCTCACGTGGGGTTTGTGACCGGGGAAGAACTCGGTGAGGCCGTGCACCTCCTCACCCTCCCCGCTGAGGTCACAGTACAGGTTGAGTTTGGCAGTCTCGCGGTCCAGCAGCTCTACGAGCGCGTCGGTGGGGACGGGAATCGAGTATTGCCCGTACCGGCCCATGAGGAATGACTCCATGATGCGCTCGCACTCCTCTTCCAGCTCTTCGATTTCGTAGTATGGCCGTTCGGGAAAGCGGCCGGTCCGGTCCGGAATCATCTTCATGATTTCTTCCCACCTTTCCCCCCTCCTTTGCTCTTGAGCTCGCGCCGGAAAGCTCGATACGCGGCAGTAACCTGCTCTTCGTTTGCCTCCCCCGGGAGGATATCGGGTGGCATTCGCTGCGCCCAGAAATAAAACACGTCGCGCTCCACCTTGAGCACATCGGCGAACTGGTCGAGCAGGTAGTCGGGCGGCTTGCCGCGATCGTGTTCGAGGTAGTTCAGGTAGGTGGCTGAAATCGGCTTACCGTCACGGTTCTTGATTAACGCCGCAAACTCCTTCTGGCTAAGCCCCTGCGCCTTGCGTCTCTCTATCAGGAATTGTCCCAGCGTCTTCATCGTGGCGCCAGACTTCCTCCAGCAGTTGCGTTCGCTCCGCCAGCGGCCTGCACCGCGGCTCCCGGCACCCGTTCGACAATTTGCTTCGATGTGATCATACGTTTTGACGTCGGCATCCTGCCGCCTGGCTTGCCGAGACGGTCGTACCGATTCCTCGGTCCGTGCTCCTTTTTGCGCGCTCTCAACCGCGCCCTTTTCGTAAGACTTCCGCAATTGCAAAAGCGCTGCAAGTCCGTGGCATGCGGTTGTCCAGTGGACCTTCGGTGATCGGACAACTGGAGAAGGCGACCGAGCCATGGCTCGGTCGCCGCGCGCATTTATTCGGTGGTGCAAGAACCGTCGAGGATGTAGTCAGCGGCCTTTTGCGCCTTGGCGGCGGCGATCACGATCAGGCGCTTGTCGCTGCGCACTCGCGCCAACCACCCTTGAAGGTAGGCCGCTTCGTTCTCGATCACCGCCGGCGAAATTCCTGCCTCCGCGCAGAGATAGGCGGCTGACATTTCCGCGATTAACTCTTCCGCGGCGTATGTCGGCGAACCGAAGGGTGCCGCCTCCGCGATCGATTCACGATTGAGTCGCTTCGGGTGTCCTGCCGCGTGGGATTCTTCGTGGTTCAGGGTCGCATAAAATTCGGCAGCGCTGCTGAAAAGCTCGCGCGGCGGCAGCGTGATGCGATCGGCCGTCGGGCTATAGAAAGCTTTCGATCCGCCGAATTCAATAGCCGGCGGGTTCGGCATATTGGCGATGATCCGCTCCGCTGCTTCGATGGGATCGCGCTGGTACGTCTGAATCTTCGGAAGCCTGTCCAGCACCGCTTGCGGCAGCTCGCACTGCTCTACGTTCCAGAGTCGGTAATAGCGCAGGACGAAGCGTCGGCGATTCCTCCGGTCCGCTTCCACCTTCTCCAGGTCCGGCTCCGCCTCGGACTGCGATGCGCCATCTACTCGCCAGAACACGACGATTTGGCTTTGCTCGCCTTTCGGCACCGATCCGCCAAGCTCGTTAGCCTGCCTGAGCGTGAGCCAGTATGGCGACACGTACTTGGTCGCCGACAAAAGAAAGAAGTTCACGCCGCGATAGATCTTTTTCGAGACGATGTTGCGCGGTGCTCCAGCCGCGCTCCATGGCCGACGCCACGGAATCACGCCTTGCTCAAGCAGGTTGATGATCCTCTCAGTCACGATTGCGTAAGTGTTCATTGTCGCTCCGCTCCTCTTCTGGCGCCCGCTTCCGCGAAAGCGGCAGGGCGCGGCTTGGTTCGTAAACACCCGAACCGTTTTCCGCCCTCGCGCTCTTCACCCCTGACTGAGAGTGCGAGGGTGGAAAGACTCGCCGCGGAGCGAAGCGGAGCTACCAATGAGCGCGACGGAGCAATTCAAGGCCGCCGTGACAAGCGCGAGCGGTCTCGGTCAGGGATGGCGCGGCGGCCTTGAGCGCAGCCGCGCAAGGCGGAGTGGTGGGCATTGCGGTGTTGCTCACGTATGTGACTGCGATATACATTGTCAGGGTGGATTGGGAGGAAAGGCTGGCGAGTTGCGAAGGGTTCCAATGGGATGCCGGCAACGCGGCAAAGATCTGGGACCGTCATCAGGTGACCCCGGCCGAATGCGAGGAGCTGTTCTTCAATCGGCCTCTAGTGGTGGCCACTGACGAAGAGCACTCCGCAGGCGAAGAACGGCTCTACGCACTCGGCCAGAGCGATAGTGCAAGGCTGATGTTCGTGGTGTTTACGATTCGTGGGCGGCTGATCCGCGTGATCTCGGCACGCGATATGAGTCGCAAGGAGCGAAGGATTTACCGATCATCATGAAAAAGGCACTACCCAAATTCAAAAGTGAAGACGCCGAGCGGGAGTTTTGGGCAACTCACGACTCGACCGAATTCGTCAATTGGCGCAAAGCGAAGCGCATGATCCCGCCGAGCCTGAGGCCCTCCTCGCAGACCATCTCACTGCGTCTACCTAAGCCGATGCTCGATCGCCTCAAGCTTCTCGCGAACAAACGGGACGTGCCGTATCAATCGCTGTTGAAAATGTTCGTTGCGGAGCGGCTTGAGGCTGAGCTGAAGGGACAGCGATGAAGTGCGAGATGAAGTGCGATCAGAATCCGTCGCTGAAGGGGGATAAAAACGCTGGGTGCAGACGCCAAATAGGTGAAAACCCGGCATAGAGTGCACCTAAGGGAGTGACTGGCAGTCTTACCCCTCGAAAGATCCGGAGTGCCGAGACCGTCCTGGGAGTGGTCCAGGCGTGAGCGCTGATGTGTTTTACCGGAAAATCGGTAAGACAGCGCCATACTGTATGCTTGACAATCGCTGAAATACGACGTACAGTCTGTGGAGTTTTGACGCAAAGGAGCTATACAATGATCCTTTCATTTCCGGCGATGCGAGGGCACATGGGCAGGCGGGATTACTTTGTCACGATGGTGAAGCTCAGCCTGGTCCCCAAGCTGTTCAAATTCCGCGACTGGGCAGAGTTGCCGCCCGAGCAGCGGGCGCAGCGCGTGATCCAGAAGAGCCGTATCCCGGAAATCACCCAGTACATTCTCGATAACGAGGACGGCTATCTGTTCTCCTCGCTGACAGCCTCCTTCGATTGCGAACCAACTTTCACGCCTGTGAAAGGTCGGGATGATCTAGGCACTCTCGAGGTGCCGTTCGACTCGGATCTCGTGATCAACGACGGTCAGCATCGACGCGCGGCGATCGAAGAAGCTCTCACCCAAAATCCGAAACTTGGCGATGAAACAATCTCGGTCGTGCTCTTCCCGTTCGAGGATTTGGGGCGGATGCAGCAGATGTTTTCCGACCTGAATCGAACCGCGCGCACCACCTCTAAGTCGCTCAACATCCTGTACAACCAGCGCGATCTCATGAGCCAGATCACGCTGACCGCAACCGAGCGCATCGACGTTTTCAAGGGTCTCGTCGACAAGGACCGCGTATCGCTCGCACTGCGGTCGCCCAAGTTGTTCACGCTTGCTGCGATATATGACGCCACCAACGCGCTGCTCGGGTCAGTAGTCGACGCCGACTACGACAATAAGTTAGCGCTGGCGCTTGAGTTCTGGGAGGTCGTGGCGGAAAACATGCCCGAGTGGGAAAAGGTGAAAAGCGGCGATCTGAGACCGATGGAGCTTCGACAGGAATTCATCCATTCGCATGCCGTCGTGCTATGCGCACTCGGTTCGATGGGCCAGACGCTGATTTCCACCTATCCGGATGAATGGAAAGCGCAGCTTCGGGGTCTTCGCAAGATCGATTGGCGCCGAACGAACAAGGAATGGCAGGGAATCGCGATGTCCGGAGCGGACGTAGTCAATCGGCGGCAGAACCGGATGGACACTGCGTCCTTTCTTAAGCTCAAGATGGGGTTGAAGCTGACGCCGGCTGAAGAGCGCTCCATCAAGGGCGCCACCGATATCTCGTTGATCATGAACGACCTGCGCAAGTTTGCGGGCGAGCCTGCGGCAGCGGAAAACTAACTCGGGGGAACTTCGGTGGACGACTCAAGCCAGCTTGTCGCACAGTTTGAGAAAAACGCCAAAGAGGAAGTTCGAGTCAGCATCGACGAATTTCGCGGGCGAAAGATCATCAATATGCGAGTGTATTACCGGTCCGATAGCGGCAAGTGGCTGCCTGGCAAACAGGGGCTTGCGTTGGCTGTTGATCGCTACCGTGATCTCGCCGATGCCGTTCTAAGGCTTGGCGAACGGCTGCAGTCGCAAGGCCTGTTGCCAAACGCCTCGATCTCGACCGGCTCACGGACAGAGGGCAAATAGGGGACGGCCTGTGCCCAGCAAGCGATCAACAAGCCGCGAAGTCCGTGAGAATCCAACATCTGCGCAACCGGACCGAAAATCGGGCGGCGATGTTCTCGTCGTCGACAACAGCGACACCGATTGGAAGGTTCGTGACTACCTCCGAGAGTGGACGGAAATTGCTCATACCTTCGACATAGCTACGGGTTTCTTCGAGATCGGATCATTGCTGATGCTCGACGGCCAATGGCAGAAGCTCGACAAGATTCGCATCCTGATGGGAGACGAGGTATCGAAGCGCACGAAGAAGGCACTCGTCGATGGACTGATCGCCAAGGTAAAGTCCAAGCTCGACGACAGCATCGAACGTGAGAAGGAGTCTAACGATTTTCTAAGCGGAGTTCCCGCCATTGTTGACGCCATCCGAAACCGTAAAATCGAGTGTCGCGCGTACACGAAAGACCGCTTTCACGCCAAGGCCTATATAACCCACGCGAAACTCGCGGTCGTTGGTTCAGCGGCGCTCGTGGGCTCAAGCAATTTCTCGGCGCCGGGCATCAGCCAGAACGTTGAGCTGAACATTCAACTCCGGCGCGAGGTTGAGCTGCTTCAGGAATGGTTCGAGCGTCACTGGAAGGAAGCTGGAGACATTTCTGACGAGATCCTCAAGGTCGTCGAGCGGCAGGTCCGCGAGTACTTGCCGTTCGAGGTCTATGCGAAAGCCCTACTGGAGTACTTTCGCAACCACGAAATCTCAGCCGGCGAATGGGAACAGCTCCAGTCACGGATGTTCAAAGTCTTGGACCAGTATCAAAAGGAAGGATACCAAGCGCTCGTCAAGATCGCTCGTCAATACGGCGGAGCGTTTCTCTGCGACGGCGTCGGCCTTGGCAAGACGTTTGTTGGCCTGATGCTGATCGAGCGTCTCGTGATGTACGAACGCAAGCGCGTGATGTTGCTCGTGCCCAAGGCCGCCCGCGAGTCTGTCTGGGAAGCCTCACTCAAGCGATACCTGCCGCATCTTCTTGGTGACTTCAGTAATCTCGTTGTCTTCAATCACACCGACCTTGGCCGAGGCAACGAATTCCCGGAGCGCTTTCAGCGGATGAAGGAACTCGCCGACGTGATCATCGTCGACGAGGCCCATCATTTCCGAAATCCAGGTGTTCGAGGCGGCGAGGACGCCCGTCCAGGAATTCGCAGGAAGGCAGAGGTCGCGCCCTCCCGCTACTGGCGCCTTTTCGAGATCGCCGAGGGCAAGACGCTTTTCATGTTGACGGCGACGCCCGTCAATAACAGCTTGCTCGACCTACAGCACATGATTGAACTCTTCTCTCGTAGGCAGCCTGATTATTTCAAGGCAGCGCCGCTGGGAATCCATTCGCTTCCGGGGCATTTCAGGAAGATAGAAAACGACCTTCTAAAGGCGCTTGGCGCTTCGAAGCCGAAGGACGACGGAGCGACGGAAACTAACGAAGTCGAAGCTGAGCAGGTTCTGTTTAGCGATGAACTGTTCCGGGCTCTCGTCGTACAACGCAGCCGTGCTTACGTACGCGAGAGTCAGAAGCAAGCCGGCGCCACCGAAGCTATCTTCCCGACGCGTGAAGACCCCAAGGTGGTGGAGTATTCGGTCAAGAAGACGTACGGGCGGGTCCTTGAAATGGTCGAAGCAGCCTTTTCGAAGAGCAAGCCCCTGTTCTCCTTGGCGATGTACTACCCTTTGGCCTACTACAAGGGCGACGATACCACCATCAATCCTTTCGAGGAAAACCGTCAGAAACAGCTGGTGGTATTGATCCGGACCCAGTTCCTGAAGCGCTTTGAGAGCTCAGCGAAGGCGTTCGAGCTCTCTTGCGAAGCTCTGCTCCTCAAGCTCCTCGCTTTCATGACCAAGAACTCTGTGACCGATTCCGAAAAGCGTCGGCTTGAGCGATGGCGAGGACAGAACGCGGAGCTTCTCGGCTCGGTCAGACAGCACCAGTTGGAGCTGTTCGAGGAGGAACCGGAGCCCGATGAGGACGTTATCACCGAAGAAATGCTTGACGATGTCGAGGAGCTGTCTCGCGACGAATATAAGGTCGAAGAGATACTCGACGAGTCCCTCCTCGACATGGACCAGATCGCGAAATTCCTTCAGGAACTTCAAAAGCTCAAGCCCGCGCAGGACGATAAGCTGCGAGCGCTGGCGCGTCTCCTCAAGACCGACAAGATTCTCAAATCCCACAAGGTCTTGATCTTCACCGAATTCATGGCGACTGCGCGATATCTGGCACGCGAGTTGGACAAGGCCGGCTTCGAAGGAGTCGATGAGATTGACAGTGCCCGCAAGCGAAACCGTTCCGATGTGATTCGGCAGTTCGCCCCGTACTACAACGGTTCGTCCAGCGCCGAACTCGCGCAAGTCGGTCTTTCCGAGACGCGCATCCTAATTTCGACTGACGTACTATCCGAAGGCTTGAACCTGCAGGACGCCGCTCGCCTGATAAATTACGACATCCATTGGAACCCCGTCCGACTCATGCAGCGTATCGGTCGCGTCGACCGACGTATGAGCCCAGAAATAGAAGCACAACTCGTCGCCGATCATCCGGAACAAAAGCCGTTAAGAGGACAGGTCACGTATTGGAATTTTTTGCCGCCGGATGAACTAAATCTTCTGCTCAGCCTGTACAGCACGGTTTCCCACAAGACGCTGCGTATTTCGAAGACCTTTGGAATTGAAGGGAAGAAGCTCCTCAAACCCGACGATGATTATGATGCGCTGCGAGACTTTATTCACTCCTACGAAGGTTCGACGACTCCCATCGAGAAGATGCACCTTGAATATCAGCGGCTTCTCTCTGACTTTCCCGATTTGAAGGCGCGCCTCGACGTGCTTCCTGGGCGTGTATTCAGTGGAAAGCAGAACCTTAAGCCCGGAGCGCGAGGGGTGTTTTTCTGCTACGCACTCCCAACGCCGGCCGGTCCAGCCGAGCAGCGCGCAGAGGGCGAAGAGAACGGTTGGTCGGTGGAAAGGGGATACACCCGCTGGTTTCTCGCTGATCTCGACAGCGAGAAAATACTGGACGAGCCGTCTGAAATTATCGACTCCATCCGTAGCGATCCCGACACCCCGCGACGGGCGGTGTTGGACAAGGCTTTGCTTACCGAGACTCGTGTTCGGGTCGAAAAACACATCAAGAACACTTACCTCAAACAGGTACAAGCGCCGGTCGGAGTTAAGCCGTTGCTGAAAGCATGGATGGAGCTCAACTGATGGCCTCTGCCCTGAGTGGTAACGCTAATCGCCTTCGCGACATCAAGACGTTCCCTTCACTCGTCAAATACCTGCGCGATGACCTTGACTGGCCGATCGACAGCGATGACTTCGAGGATCTGACGTTCGAATGGGAGCCTGAGGAACTCGGGATCGACCCAGCAAGCGCGGCGAAGATTCAGGAGATCAAACAGCTTCGTCCTCTCAGCAGCGATCAACCTTGGGGCATCTTCTTCGTGAAGTTCGAGCCCCGGAGACTCCCAGTTGTCGCGCTGCGGCGGATCTTACGCGCCTTGGTCGTTCGCAAACGCGTTGCCACCGCTAAAGCTCAGCAGAAAACCTGGTCGCTCCACGACTTGCTGTTCATCTCAAGTTATGGCGAATCCGATCAACGGGAAATCGCTTTTGCTCACTTCGCCGAGGAACCGGAACTTGGAGATCTGGCGACGCTGCGGGTTCTCGGCTGGGATGAGGACAATGCCGAGGAACGCCTGCAATACACGGACGCAGTGCTGAGAGAGAAGCTTCGATGGCCGGATGACGACCGCGACTTGGATTCGTGGCGATCGCGATGGTCGGAAGCTTTTACCCTGCGTCCGGGAGAGGTAATTCGAACCGCCAAGGCGATGGCCGAACGTTTGGCGGAACTAGCCGTGAGAATCCGTAAGCGGGTCATCGAGGTACTGAACTACGAGCGTGAGCGCGGACAGATGCGAAACCTATATGTCGCGTTCAAGGAGGCGTTGATCCACGACCTGACCGAGGACGATTTCGCAGATACATACGCGCAGACCATCTGCTACGGTCTCCTGACCGCCCGCTTCTCCCGTCCGGCAGGCTTGATCGCGGAGAACCTGAAAGACATGGTGCCACCGAGTACCAATCCCTTCCTCCGGGAATTACTGGGTACCTTTCTCAAGATCGGCGGTCGCAAAGACAAGCTGGATTTCGACGAGCTTGGCATCACCGAAGTCCTTCAAACTTTGCACGCCGCCAAGATGGAAGAAGTAAGGCGCGACTTCCTCGAGCGGAATCCAGACGAAGACCCGACGATTCGCTTTTACGAAGATTTTCTCAAACAGTACGACCCCAAGAGGCGCACACAACGCGGGGTCTTTTATACACCACGCCCTGTCGTTTCTTACATCGTCCGCAGCGTCCACGAACTTCTCCAAAGTGAATTTGGACTTCCTGAAGGTCTAGCTTCGACCACTACCTGGGGCGAGATGGTGAAACGCCATCCCAGCCTGAAAATTCCCGAAGGAACAGCTCCCAGTTCGCCGTTCGTTCAGATCCTCGACCCGGCAGTTGGTACAGGGACCTTTCTCGTTGAAGTGATCGACATCGTCCACAAAACCATGCTGGCCAAATGGGAAAGGGACGGTCGCAAGGCCCTCGAGATTCCGAAACTGTGGAACGAATACGTCTCGAGACATCTTCTTCCACGGCTTCACGGCTATGAACTTATGATGGCTCCGTACGCCATTGCCCACATGAAGATTGGCCTGAAACTTCACGAGACCGGCTACCGCTTTGGCAGCGACGAGCGCGCCCGGATTTACTTGACAAACTCACTGGAGCCGCCCCACGACTTTTCTGATCGGCTCGCGTTCGACGCTCCCGCACTTGCTCATGAGGCCAAAGCAGTCAACGCGATAAAGCGCGAACAACGGTTTACGGTAGTTATTGGTAATCCGCCTTATTCGGCTTCAATTTCGGAGCCCGACTGGCTCATGAAGGCACTGGAACAATGGAAGCAAGGTCTAAACGAAACGAAAATCGATCTTAATCGTGAAGAATGGAAGTTCCTTCGTCTGGGTCAGATCCTGTGTGGTAAAGCATCGCTCGGACTCCTGGGCTTCGTGATAAATCGTGATTACCTGGACGGCGTCGCGAAGCGAAAGATGCGAGAGAGCCTCCAAGAAAGCTTCCCCTACCGTCTGATTGTGGATCTAAACGGCGACGTAAAGGGCAACATCGCCGACCAGAACGTATTCGAGATTACGCAGGGTGTTTGCATAACGATCCTTTGCCGCGGCGATGGCGATCAGCATCGATTCTTTTCCGTTATCGGCAATCGGGACGAGAAATATTCCATTTTGTCGGATAAGGTGGCACTCGATCGGCATCTCATCAGTTTTACGCCAACGCCTCCATATTTTCGCTGGATTCCTCCCGCCGGACAGCGCTCGGCTGATGCTGAAAACGAGTATTTGCAATGGTATCCGGTCAACGAGCTATTTCAGGTCTACTCTTCCGGAATCCAAACCAAGCGCGACGGATTGTGTATTCACTTCAGCGAGAAAGATCTCTGGTCAACCGTAACCCGGCTGAATGAGCTCACTGTCGCCGCTGCTCGGAAAGAGTTTGACCTACCCCCGGACGGCCGAGATTGGACGGTCGCAGCGGCGAAAGCAGACATATCTGCATCCGGGCCGAACAAGCGATATATCACTCGTCTTCTGTATCGCCCATTTGATATCCGCTTTACCTACTGGACGGGACGCACGAAGGGTTTTGCCGCCTATCCGAGGCGTGAGGTTATGCAGCATGTTGTCGGCCGACACAATATAGGAATGATTTTCAATCGTCAGGTGGTCGGCGACGGCGTTTCTCACTTCGGGGTATCCCGTTTGCCCATTTGCCATGGCACGTTTTATCTGGGGAACAAAGGGCAGGACTATTTCGCTCCTTTATTCATCGTAAGGGACGACCTTATCTCACGGTCAAACCCTCTCCTTGAGCCAAACTTTAGTACGCAGTTTGCGTCTGCCTTAGCGGACGTATGGAGGCGGACGGCTGATAAGCCAGCTCCTTCTGATGTCTTTAACTATGCCTATGCGGTCTTCCACAGTCCTATCTATCGTAGGCGGTATGAAGAATTTCTGAAACGTGATTTTCCACGACTTCCGTTAACGGGGGACGCCAAATTGTTCCAAATTCTCGCGCGGCTCGGAGGCGAGCTTGTAGCCTTACATCTTATGGAGTCGGCGCTTCTGAATCGGCATTTGAGTGATTTTCTCGGCAGAAGGAGACCTGAGGTTGAAAGGGTCTCCTACGACAACAAGACAATCTGGATCGACAAGGAGCAGGTCTGCGGTTTTCAGGGCGTGCCGGAGGTCGTCTGGGAGTTTCGCGTTGGGGGTTATCGGGTCTGCGAAAAATGGCTAAAGGACCGCAAGGGTCGCGTACTGTCCACGGAGGACATCGATCACTACCAGCGCATCGTCGTCGCTCTATCCGAGACTATTCGGCTCATGAAGGAAATCGACAAAGTCATCGAAAAACACGGCGGCTGGCCCGGTGCATTTTCCACTGACAACGTGGATTCGACCAGAAGCGCGAACGCGTAGTTCGGCCAGAACTTATCTGCTCGCAGGTTAAGCCGATGCCAACCCCCTACGTTCGTCATGTCTCAGTCCGAGTTCCCTGGCAGGATGCCGTGTGGAATGGTCACGTGTGCGATGATCCCTTGGCTAACAGTTCCTGTCTCGCCCTGCGGTTGATCGCCGAGAATCGAGACGACGAGGTCGAGCAAGGACTCGCGAAGGAAGCATTTGACGGACTCTCGCCGGAGCAGATGCCGCCTTGTCTTAGGAGCAGTGCCGCGTTCCTGTCCCCTCACTCGTACACGTTTAAGAGTGTGATGGAGTACTCAAAATGGAGCCGCGACCACAAGCACATTCTGCCGCGTTCGGTTCATCTTCCGGCGTTTGGAGCACTGCTGATCCCTTATCGTTGGATGCTAAAGGAGAGCGGGTTTCAAATTGCCGAGAGTCTCGAACTGGACGCACACGCGGAGCGCGAGCCAAATAGACCATCCTGGCTGGTGAACACGAGCTGGGTTCAGCACCAGGACAATCAACGAACCCTCCTCGATGCGTTCGCGAAGCCGCTCTTAGAAGATGAAACGCTAGTGTTCTTCTACGCGCCACGAACGCCACTTTGCGATGACGAGCGCCGGGCGCTTCTCGGAGTTGCTCTCCTCCAGAAGAAGTCCGACCTAGTTGAGTATCCCTACGAAGGTGGCAATCCAAACGGCCGCCTTCAGGCGATGGTATGGGAACGGCCCATTCAGCATTCGTTGCGGCCACGACGGAAGAAGGGGACGGGATTCAGCGGAGGTTTCGTGATGCCGTATCACGAAGTCCTGGCGCTCGCAGAGCGCGACCGAACGGTCGATCCCGCCGAATTCGTGGCGTTTGTTCCTAACGACGTGCGCGTGCAGTTCTCCTATGGCAGCGAGCATGTTTCCCATGGTGTGGCGGCAACCGTTTTGACCGCTTCGAGGAATGCGCTGGAAAAGATTGGAACAAAGCTTGAAGGGCCATGGACTAGCTACATCAGTTGGATTGACGAACGCCTCTCTCGCCTTTGGCGCCTACAAGGTCCCGCGCCAGGACTTGGTGTGACGTTGTCGGCGCTCCATAAGGGGTTCAATGGAACATTGTTCGCGGTCGCACTCTCGGATGTTCTCGGCGAAAACGAAGATCCATGGTCGGTCGTAGATAGGGTCCTATCGGGAGCACAGGACGCACCGCCCGGAGCACCGAAGATTACGACAGTTCTTCGCCGACGCTGGGCTAACGTCAAAACCGATCCAAAGAGACTCGCGGCGCTGAAACTCCTCGCGCGCTTCGAACTGACAAATGATCAAGCTGATCGAGCTGTGAACGATTCTGAGCCTGCAAGGCTGTTGGGCAACCCTTACGTGTTATACGAGGACGATCGCAAAAGTTTCGACAGGGTGTCCTTTGCGACGATCGATCGTGGTCTTTACCCAGGTGCTGAAATCGCCGCCGCGCATCCGCTATCTGCGGAATGCGACCGCAGTCTCGACGAACCGGACAATCCACTCCGCCTACGGGCCGCTTGTGTCCATATTCTCGAAGAGGCCGCTGCCCAGGGAGACACTATTCTACCTGCGGACCGTGTCAAAGATGCATGCGAGAAGCTGACTCTTTCCCGGCCGTTGCCTCTCGACGGCGAGTTGCTCGATATATTCCGAGACGATTTCAGGCCCGTAATTCAGGTCGGCGGTGAAAGGACGAAGCCGACCGCTCAACTGGAGCGATACGTTCACTATCGTGAAATCATCGAGCAGGCGGTCAAAAGCCGCCTCAAATCCAAGCCGAAGAGAGTCGTCGTCGACTGGAAAGCCTCTTTAATCCGCAAATTCGGGAAGCCCAGGCCGGGCGACGTCGATGAACTGCGCGCACGGCAGGAGAAAGAGGTTGCATTGGATCGGCTTACCGCAAGCCGAATCGCCACTTTGGTTGGCCCGGCGGGCACGGGTAAAACGACTGTCCTTGAGCTCTTGCTCCAGCAGGATGCGGTGGTCGGTACTCGGGTTCATCTTCTGGCGCCGACTGGGAAAGCCCGTGTCCGTCTCGCTCAGGAGACTAACCGACCCGGAGAGGGCGAAACCATAGCGCAATTTTTGTTGGCCTTGGAACGGTACGACAAAGTGACGGGCCGCTATTTTCCCAATCCTTCAGCCGCTAAAGCCGAAGCGACGACCTGCATCGTCGATGAATCTTCGATGATGACCGAAGACATGCTGGCGGCCATCACCGATGCAATACCTGATAGTTGTCGTCTGATCTTGGTTGGAGACCCGTATCAGCTTCCCCCGATCGGCGCGGGGTGCCCGTTCGTGGACATTATTGAGTTTCTCCGCCACAACCATGCGGAGGCCATAGGTGAACTAACAGTACCAAGACGGCAGGACACCAGCTCGCAAGACGGCCGTCGAACGACCCCGCTAGAGCGATCGGACGTTCAACTCGCTGCGATCTTCTCTGGACGTGCGCTCCTTCCAGGTGAAGATGAAATCGCCGCTCGAATATTGACTTCTGCTGATGACGAATTTGTGAAGTGTCGCCGATGGGATCAGACGGCCGAGCTGCCGAGCCTTCTCAGAACGATCTTCAAAAAAGAATTCAGTGCGAACGATGACACCCTACAGAGCAAGTTTGAAGAATTCCTTGGTGCAGTCACAAACCAGAAGGGATACCTCAACTTTGAAAATGGTTGTTCCGACGGGGCGTCCGATTGGCAGATCCTGTGCGTTACCAAAACTCAGCCCGGTGGCTCCATCCACCTGAACCGCCACATTAAGGAGACATACCGCAGCGAATGGCTAGAGAAAGCGATCGAATCAAATCACGTTCCACACTTTCGAGATTGGTTTAGATTCATTAAGCCGCGGGGCCCGGAGCAAATCACATACGGCGACAAGGTGATTTGCGTGCGAAACCATTTTCGGGGTCCTTGGATATATGCTGAGAGAACGAGAGGTCCCGAAGATGAATATATAGCCAACGGCGAAACCGGCATAGTGGTTGGACAGTGCGCCTATGGTAAAAGCAATCCTCGCTTTACGCACGTGGAGTTCTCCGGGCGACCTGATCGCTCGTTCAGCTTTGGCCCTGGCGCCTTCCGCGAAGAAGGGCAGCCATATCTTGAACTTGCTTACGCGATAACTGTCCACAAAGCACAAGGTAGCGACTTTGACACAGTGATTCTTGTGCTGCCGATGCAAAGCAGGTTGCTCTCTCGAGAGATGCTATACACGGCGCTGACCCGACAGAAGAGAAGAATCTGGATCCTGCATCAGGGGCCACTTGATAGCCTGTTGGCTTACCGCCATTACTCGTTCTCCGATATTGCAGCACGCTTCACGAACCTCCTACGCGAGCATCGACCACAGCAAGTGCCCAACCCAGTCGGCCTCCCGTCGGGTCTCCTGTCATTAAGCAGAGGGTTCCTCGAAGAACGCCTAGTCCATAGAACAGTTCGCGGTGAGATGGTTAGCTCTAAGTCGGAGCTCGCGATTGCCAATATTTTGTACTTACTCGAACGAGAGGGGCATTTGACATACGTAGTGGAGCCTCCATTGCCTTTTGCTGATAACGCAAAAGGCCGTTGGGCGGACTTTCAGATTAAATGTCGCAGCGGGACCTGGTATTGGGAGCACTGCGGAATGATGGATCACGAGAGCTATCGGCGGCGTTGGAAGCGGAAGGAGAGGCTATACCAGGAGAACGGCTTCACGCGTTACTCCGACGAGAATCCGTCTGGACACCTGATAGTCACAGAGGACGGATCGGGCCAGGGTCTGGACTCGCAGGCTATCGCCCTTCTGGCGCGCAAGCTCTTTGTCTCAGCGGATTAGTGCGGTTTAGTAAATAGGATCTCGTCAGAGAATCAGAGGACCGGCACGGCCGCCGCACAGTCCTTCGCGACATGGTGAAAAAGCTTTTGTTGTTCAAGTGATTCACGCGTCAGGACTGCAACTCGAGGCGCAGCTATGGGGATTGCGAGCTATCAAGAAGACGATTTTGAGCGCTATACAGACGCTCACTGGCGGGAGCTTAAATCCGCGCCCCAGGACCGACTTTATTTCTGCGATGTCTGTCGGGCTGAGTTCGCGAGCGAAGAGCAACGTGATCTACACCGGAGCGAGGTGCACTTGGCCGCGATTCCGCTGCTGCTGCTTGGAAATGTGGCGGCCCCCCACGAAATCCGGATCCGCAATCACAAGATGGCGGAGCAAGTCGGATTTCAAAACTGTCGCAAGCTTTCGGTTGCTCGCGACGGCCTTAGGCCGGTGCCCTACACCCCGACCCGACTGAAAGCCGAACTCGCGAAGGCCAACCAGAGCCACTACCTGGTCCGTCCAGATGGTAGCGATGAGGAATACGTGATCTCCGTCCAGATTCCGGAAGCAGCGGTGCTGCGCGAAATTGATAGGACATTCGTCGAATTGCTAGCAGTCGAAGCGCCGCGCGTTCAGGACATTGCCCGCTTCCGCGAAGTTGCCGCATCCATCGGTCGGGTCGGCGAATACAGCGGTGCGTTAGCTGATTACGTTATGGGCACGATCATCAAGGATCGGGATCACGCGCGCGGCGCCACGCTCGATTTTAATGAGTACAAGCCGAAGTACGAGTCCGCGCGCGCCATCCTTTTTGATTATGTGAAGGACGAGAGCCACCGCCCACCCGTCCCAGAGGCGGTCTGCGCGTCCATCAATTTTGGTCTTAACCAGTTTGACGGAACCTATCGTCCCGTCGGGATTCGGCTTCTCGACGACTGTGTCAGGTTTCTACTGCCACTTCTCGGTCCGACTACCAAGCTGCCAGACTTCACGCTCGTGTCACCCAGCCGGCATGGTGCCCCGATCTGTCCGCTCGATGGTGGCACGCATCATGTGCTGCAGGCCTTCGAGCGGATCAGCCTCAGCTCCGGTCGGTCATTAGACGTGCTTCGGGAAGAGGCGGAAAAGGCCGAAAGCACCCTGCTTTCCGAGTATGACCGTGCGAAGCTTTACACGTTTACGGCGGTGGGACTTTTAAAGGCGGGCGATCGCAGCTCCTCTAAAAAGATACTCGCGCATCTCGTGAACGATTTTACTTTTAGCCGATGGGCCGAAGCTCAACTCTATTCCGCATGAATGACAAGAATATCCAGCAAAACGCTGCTGAAAAGACGGCTGCCGGCACCCGAGACAGCTCGCAGGCACACGATGATAGCTCTCACGCCGAAGGACCGTCATCCCCCAGGCTGAATCAATCGGATGTCGGGGGTGCCCACATTCCTTCGGGACCGAGCCCAATGTCGGCTCCATCGCTTACAGGTTATTACTCAGCGCGGCGCGGCCAGCCGGGGGCCCTCGTTAAGGCGCTTCGCCTGGGACCCGGCACAGGGTTTCCGGATACCGAGCGACAAACAATTCTCGCCGATATCAGCCGACTTGATCCGTATCTAGCGAAGTCTGTCACTCTGGCCCAAGCTGCAACGGACGTGGCAAAAGATCGGGCCGTCTTTGATTGGATCGGTGAACTCGTCGTTTACGAACTCCGAGGTCATTGGGCGCCGGAAGCGGGCCTCTCCGCCGCAGAAACGTTCGATGAGATCTCCCGCTCGATACGCGCCCAGATGCAGCGAAAGGAAGCTCGCAAAAAGGGCTTCAACCTGCTGCTAACCGCACTCGCCTGGCTTGCGCCTCGCGGCCTCCAGCCCGAGGACGCTCTGAGAGCGATCGAACACGCTCTCACCGTTGCCAAGCGGAGCAGCATTACAAGCGACGAGCGGCAGCGCCAAGCGATGGCAGAGCTGGTGAAGATCAAAGCCAGCCCCAAGCTTCTCAAGGCGTTGCTCCAGATTCTCGCTCCCTGGCGCACGCGTACTCTCGAGGTCGAAGCACAAGCCGCCGCGCACCGCGAAGAAGTGGCCGCCCTAAATTCCCGAATACAAGCGTTGGAAGGACGCGTTACGGAATCCAGGGAACTGACGACAAATCTCGAGGCGCGACTGGCGGATCACGGCCGTCTGCTTGAAGACCGTGAGCGTAGGCTAAGCACACAGCACAATCTTGCCCAATCGCAGCTGGCCCTTACTAGGGGAACGATTAACGGTTGGCTCGAAAACGAAGTGCGACCGCGCCTGGCAGATGCATTGGATGCGGTCGAGTGCGAGCCCCCGCGCCACGAGGTCTTGCGCGAGCGCTTAAAGGCGGTCCTGGCTTTGCTTGATCAGAAAAAAGGGGGGCACTGGGGATGATTTTCGGCCTCGACTTTGGAACCACGAATTCGCTGGTGGCTCTGGTACAGGGTGACCGCGTAATCCATTTTCTGGACGGCAACGAGCCACATCCATCCGTAGTGTGGTACCGAAGCGGTGACGCTACTGTCGTTGGCCGGATCGCAAAAGAAAACCTGGGGTCGCGCCAGAGTGGCGTCATCGGTGACTTTGTGCGGTCGCCGAAATTCAATCTGGGAAAGGGCCATCCGGTGTATGTAGCTGGCCGGAACTTAGCGGCCAGCGATGTTGTGTCAGAAATTTTAGCGTTTCTACGCAATGACGTAATGCGAGAAGAGCGCGGCCTGAAGGATATCAGTTTCGAGCGCGCCGTGGTCACAATTCCAGTCACCATGCATGGTCCGGCTCGGCAAGAATTACGCGAAGCCGCGCACAAGGCCGGACTTCGAATCCACCAGTTCGTTCACGAACCGCTCGCCGCTCTTTATGGCCATCTCCGCGCGCATCCTGATTTCAGACGCCGAATCGCCGAGCTCGAGAACAAAGTTGCTCTGGTTTTCGATTGGGGCGGTGGCACTTTGGATCTGACGCTCTGCAAGTTCATGCGCGGCAGTTTGGTACAGATCGCGAATCGTGGTGATACCGACGTAGGAGGCGACCGGTTCGACGAGGCAATCGCCGATTGGGTGCGTGAACGCCACAGAAGGCAACACTCCTTGCAGTCTGGCCGAGAGGACACCGAACTCGCCAAGGCCCGATTGATCGAGCAGTGTGAGCTCGCAAAAAAACAGCTTTCAATTCAAAACAGTACATTCATCTTTGTCAGAGACTTCATTCAGCGGTCTAGTCCAGAACACACACTCCAGGTAGCCATAACGGCCGACGACCTGAGCACTATTAGCGATCGCCTCGTCACTCAGGGTCTCGAAAATATCGACAAGCTTCTGTCTTCGGCCGGCTATGATCAAAGGTCAATTGCATTTTGTCTGGCGACCGGAGGAATGTGCCGCGTTCCCTTTATTCAGCGGCGTCTTCAAGAAAAATTTGGCTTCGACCGTGTTGAAGCTCCGGAACATGCCGAATGGCTTATCGCCGACGGCGCAGCCTGGATCGCTCATGATGGCCTTCCCCTGGAACTGGCCAAGCCTTTCGAGCTTTATCACGCGGACAACACATACGTGCCGATACTGCACGACAAGCGAAGACTCCCAATCGAGAACGTCCAAGAATCGCCGGTATCGCTCCAGGTCTATTGCGTCGACCCGAGAGACGGTCTCGCTAAGCTCCAATTTGCGCGCCCAACCTGGCCGGGTCGCACGTCGCCTTCTGATCCGCGCCAGATCTATACGACCCAGACTCTCAAGGTCGACCCCAATGCTCCGCCATTTGTCGAACGAATCATGCTCGACATCACGATCGATCACAACCTGGTTGTCAGCGTTCGCGCCAGATCTGGTGAGGACGACAAACTTACTGAGGTGCATGACCTGGAATTCGGCTTGCATCTCGGCCCAGCGTCAAACGCGGGGTCGTCCGATCGGGCCGGAGGAGGTTCGTCCAGTAACGACCCGCTACCCACTGCAAGCAATCAGACCATAGGGGCGGTCCGGATTCGATCCAACGTCCTTCTTCAGAGTCATGAAATAAATGGCGGTTATCGCTGGGACTTGGTTCCAGGTGACATTGTCGAGCAATACTCTCCTCGCTACTGGCCAATCGTCCTTAACGCGCGCCAAATAGGCGAGAAAATGTATTACGTCCCGTGTGCATTGTGTCACCAAGGAATCTACGAAATTATGCTTCGAGGATGCAGCGAACCACGATGTCCGGAGAGCCGCAGATCCCATCCCACGACCCAGTCGGCGCGGCACTAAACCTTTGATCGCAATAATAGTGACTGCCCTTGAGTCATAGGCAATGCCAGCTACAACACCGAATATCCGTCGGGAGCTTGCTCGTCGCTACCGTGACTGTCCAATCGATTGTCCGATGTTTCAAGACGAGCTGATTTCCACGCTGAGCGATTTCTTCGGTGTGTTTCACTCTTTGTTGGAGCCAGACAAAGTGTTTTGGTTTCGAGGCCATCCACGACTGACGCATTCACTCGCCCCTTCAGCGCTTCGATACACCGAGCAAGAGAAGAGGGATACGGCGCTCCGTCTCGTAGCTGATATGAAGCGCTTCCTGGACATGAAGTTAGGCCGCCCGCCGGCTCCCGACGATGACCTCGGGTGGATTCAGGTTGCGCAGCATTATGGACTACCCACACGACTGTTAGACTGGACTCAGAATGCAGCGGTGGCACTCTTTTTCTCGTGCAGCAAAGACATCGATTCGGATGGCTTGGTCGTAATCCTTAATCCTATCGAACTCAATCAAAGTGCCGATCCTCGCTCGCCACGCGTGTTCAATATGGAACGAGATGCCAGAATCATCAGACCATACTTGAAGCTCGACGGCAGAATACGACCTTCGGGCAAGCGCACAATCGCAATCAACCCAACCTGGAACACCGAAAGAATCGCTCTACAGCAAGGTGTCTTTACTCTCCACGGTTCGCGAACCTTTGCGTTGGATCGCGGTCAGGCAAGCTCCCTCCTATACGTACCTATATTGCGCGAGCACAAAAGCGCTCTATTAAACGAGTTGGAGCGTGTTGGTATCGGTGAGATGTTCATTTTTCCGGAACCGGAACATGTGTGCTCTCACCTCCGGCGAGGTGCCGGATTGTAAGGACAGTAATGGCGGAGCAAATTCCATTTATAACGAGCGACGACACGGCGAGAATCACGCGAAGATTTTATGCGGACTCGGAAATAGTGCGGATCCCAATAGACCGAGCCACAAGCCTGCTTCCACTTTTGCGCCCGGCCTTCAGAATATGGCTGGACCCTTGCGTCGATGGTATGGACGATATTGACTCACGTCGCGACCGACCATGGTTCGCTTTCATGAAGCGCTTTCCAAGATTCGAGGATGTCGGGAAGCCGCCATTCCAAGCAAAACCCGTCGCGTCAGAAGTGGAGGCTTTCGTTGACGCCATTTTAGACAACTGCGCGTCACAGAAGCCGGCATGGATCACTGTTCCGCAGATGCCGTTAATAACGAATTCTGATCGCAACAAAATCAATCGAGCGCTGGCCGCCGCCACCGGCAAGTGGAAAAGCCGTAAGGGATTTGCCGGGAAGCTTATTTTGCCTGTGATATTTACGCATCAGGAACAAGTGAACGGTAAGACCGCAAGGAACCCCAAAATACAGCAGGCTGAGAAGTGTTACCACGATGCTCAGGCAGACGGACTTTGGGTCGTCGAAAGGAGCTTGGTCGACGACAGCGGGTCAGCGACTCTCAGAAACAGACGTCTGCCGGGAATTGTTGCCTTGCATCAGGAACTCAATGAACGAATCGCATCCAGAATCCGTATAGCGGGACCGTACTGGGGCCTAAATCTAGTACTGTGGTCGAAAGGTCTAGTGGAATACCCTGCGATTGGAGTTGGTTCTGGATACCAATATTTTCTAGCAGGTGGCCACATAACGCAGGCGAGCGTGAAAATCGTAATGCCCTCACTCAGACGCCGGGTTGGTGTTAGTGTTCAACTCAGAGGCTGGCTCGATGCGGCACTTGCCAAACTAGCCACGATGCATCCGGCATTTGCAGAGCTCAACGATATTAAGAAGCAGTACAGCAGCCTGAGTTCGCCCGATGCCTCGCGTGAGCAAGTTGCTGCGTTTTACAAAAATTGGCTTGACCTTATTGCCAATGCGCCCAGATCTGGGCGGTCGATGGCTCTGTTTCAAGATTTGTCCGCTGCATATGCACTAGGCAAGTCGCTTCCCGACCTACCGAATGAGGGGACAGCACGGCGTCCCGAAGCCGTGGCCGAGCCACTGATGCTTAGTTGCCTTTGACCTGGCTTCTCCAGAACTTTTCCACACAATACAGCTGAGCAGCCTTATCCCTCCATTGCTCGGTTTTCTTGGGTGCGATCATGACTTGACATCGGCTATGCGTCACGCTGAGCAAGCCCACGCCAGCCGAGAAGAACGTTGACCAACGCGATGGTGTAGACTCGACACGTTTGGCATTATCGGCCGGCAACGCAACATATGATTCGTCGGCAAACGCTAGATTGTTCAGCGCTTGCCGCATGGCCTCCTCCACTCTAGAGAGCTTTAATTCCACAGCGATCAGGCGGTCCTGAAGTGGCATCCAGCCGTTGATCTTCTGCAGCCTGGTCTTTGAGGAAAGGATCACGAACCGATCAGCGATGAGTCTTTCGGTCTCCTTTCGAACGGCTTCCTCAGGTACCCAGCCTGTCCAACGCCGCAATAACTTCTCGAACGTAAGGGATCTCCCAGTTTCCACGTCCGGAATCTGAAGGAGAATCATTGCGCGGGTGATTGATGTAACCGGACGTGTCTGCTTGAGCTGAATGCGCCGGGCGACATTTTGCGAATTGAAGCGCAGACCGACGAGATCGCACGCGCCCCACGGCGTGACGAATTCCGCCTTGGCCGTCAAGCCTTCGGCTCTCATCCACCGCGCCACGGTCGGCGTCATATCACATTCCTTCAGAAACATCGTCCCTCTCAGCATCTACTCGCGCTTGCTCTCGCCGCTCCGTTCAAGCGAGGCGATGCTACGCGAAGCGCGTGTTGAACTCCAGACACGGCCAGTTCCTGCGTTCAACGTCTCAGTTTTTCGGCGGGAAGTGAGCGCTCCGCCGGTCACTATGGCGGGCTCGCTCGCGGGCTGATTCGGTCTCGGCTGTTCGCCAGGGTCCTCGCGGGTCGCTCCGAGTAGAACCAGATCCGTCGGACTCCTCGAACCGTCAAACCGCGGTCTATCCAGCCCGTCCAACGTGGCCGCTAAACACGATCGCTTAGCCCTCGACAACATTCTATCACGCCTTTTGGCTGGACGGCATCCCTGGATCAGAACGCGAGGCGAACGCCCGAGTTAAGCTCCGGCTTTCGTTGCCCAAAAGAGGTCAGTATCCGAGCGCCTTTGCGTTGGCGGCACCTGCGATGTCCCGGGAAACCGAAGCCGCCGTGGCGTTGATCCGGTCGAGGGCGACGAGTGCGTTGCCACCCGGTTTCAAGGAGGATGTCACGAGCGGGGTTTGACGAAGTGGTAAGGCCACCCTAAACTGGGGTTAGCCCCAACCTGTATGGGGTAAATCAACTTGAATTATACGCTTCAGCAGCTTCGGGACATTGTCGGTATTTCGGTGGAAACGTTCCGACATTGGCAGCGGGTAATCCCCGCTTTCTCTGCTCGAAAAGGACGTCGGGCGCGTTTTTCAACGGGCGATCTTATCGCCGCCGCGATAATTCGAGTCCTCACCGACGACTGCGGAATAAAAATTGGCCGACTGAAGGCAGCGAATCAGATCGTCTCGCTGTGCAATGATAAATCATGGGCTCTTGATCGCAAGACCCTGGTGGTGAACCCAGCCGAAGGTAGTTGCCAGGTCGTTGGAGATCGGGGCGCTGGGGGCGACGGCTTCGTTGTCCTCTGCCCTCTCAAACCCATAATGAGCGAGCTGCGAGGCAAACTGTTGGACTCCGAAACGACCCGGGCACAGCGAGCCCTCGCCTTTCCAGTGATCGAGGTGAAGAGGAAAAACCAGACCTGGAGACGCGGACCATGAATGGCAGGCATCTCCTGTCCGACGAGTGGAAGGTGCGGCTGGGTCTTTTGAGTCGCTCCGCCGCTGAATTCTACGAGGAGAACGAATCCGTCGGCGACGTACCATATGCGGGAGCTATCCGTACCGCACTCCGGGAGTTGAACCTCTCGGGATTGTTCTGCGTGCAGGGCGTTCCGACGATCGTCTTCCTTTCCTTGGATGAATACGACCCGGAGAAGCTCATTGCCGTACATGCCGCTCTCTGGAACCAAGGGCTTGCGAGCTTGCTTATGGTCGCAAGCGGCGACACACTGCGAGCCTTTTCGTTGGCGAAGAAGCCACTCAGAGAAACTGGTGACGAGTTCGAAAAGCGCTGTCTGGTGGAAACGCTGGAGGCAGTCGTTGATGTTCTCAGGATACAGAGCGTCTTGTCCGCAGCTGAGTCCGGCAGGCTGTGGCAAGACGAGCCGGAATATTTTCAGCCGAAGGAACGGGTCGACCAAGTCTTGCTCGACAACCTGACAGAATCCCACCGTCAGCTGTGTGACTTGAGTCTGCCATCTCAAGCCGCTCAAGCTCTCCTCATACAGGCGATGTTTATCGCCTACTTGGAAGATCGCGGCATAACGTCCCGAGAGTATTTTGCTAGGGGCACTGGCGGTATGGCAGACACCTTCCTTGAGCTGCTTCGGACCGGGAAGGTTAGCTCACTCAGCTCGCTCTTCGGAAAACTTCGAGAAGACTTCAATGGCGACCTGTTCGTGGCGCCCTGTTCTTTCGATAGCGGCGCCAAGGCTCCGGCATTGAACAGCGCACATCTTGATGTACTTTCACGGTTCCGCAGCGGTGAGGAGGAAATGGTCGGTGGCCAGCGCAGATTTTGGGGATACGACTTCAAATACATCCCGATAGAACTCATCAGTGCTGTCTACGATCGCTTTCTTGAGGAGGAAAAGCAGGAGCGCCGCGAGCAGGGAGCCTACTACACTCCGATGTTCCTCGCGGATGCAATTGTTTCCCAGGTCTGGGAACTTCTGCCCACAGAATTGAAGGTTAAGTGCACAGTCCTCGATCCCGCATGCGGTTCTGGGGTCTTCCTTGTACGGTTTTTTCAAAGATCCTGCGAGTTTTGGCGTTCGACTCACCAAACGAAAACCATCCGGTGGGACGTCCTGCGCTCAATCTTAGATCGAATCAATGGTTGGGACGTGAACGAGAACGCGGTGCGGGTCGCAGTCTTCTCTCTATATGTGGCGCTAATGGAGGAGGTATCTCCGCCAGATCTTCAGCTGCTCCTGAAACGAGGAAGAATCCTGCCGGGGCTATGGACTCGAACCATGGTGTGCCAGGACTTCTTCTCAGTACGTGAAGATCGCACGAATAATTTCGACGTTATTGTTGGCAATCCTCCGTGGAGCAGCCGTCAAGGCTCGGAACGCAGCCACGTGAAGTGGTCCGAAGCGGCGCAGCTCCCGCTACCCGCCAAGGAAGCGGCGTGGGCTTTTGCATGGAAAAGCCTTCGTCACATATCACAGGCCGGTATTGTCGGTTTGCTACTTCCCGCCATGGGATTCCTCCACAACCAAGCGGAGGACGCGATCGAAGCGCGCAATCAATTCCTAGTAGATGCGCGGATCCGGCGAATCGTCAACTTTGCTGACCTGCGTTTTTTGCTTTTCGACAAAGCGCAACGAGCAGCCGCGCTCTTAGTCTTCGCGCAAAACTCTGAGTCGAAGCCTGTGTATCGTATTGAATACTGGGTGCCTAAGGCGCGCCCGGGTCTGTTTATAAAGCGTGTTATTCTGGTAAGTACCGCCGACAAGGCGTCGTTTACCTCCGAGGAAGCCGTTGCTGATCCACTGCTGTTTACAAGGAGAATGTGGATGCACGATTCGGAGGCGAAGCTTTTCAACTATTTGAGGCACCTGACACCGCTGAGCCGCTTGGTGAAGGAACATCGCGAGGCACGAACGGAAGAACCGTCCACCGGCCTATGGATAATCGGCCAAGGGTTTCAGCCTTTCAACGAGCCCACGAAAAGCGCTCCCAAAGCCAAGGAGAGCGACTATGTAGGCAAGGTCCCCGATCTGCCGGTAAAACGAATGACCCGGCTCGCGCAGTCAGCAACGGGATTGGCTCCGTGGAGAGATAATTTAGTTCGTAGAAAAGGCTACGAGCGGGGATTCCACGGGCCCCGTGTGTTGGTCTCTCGCGCAGTTGAAGTCTCGGACAGCAGATTGCGAGCTTCGTATGTAGAGGCGCCGCTGACCTTCCAGGATATCATTCAGGCAATCGCCGTTCCGATAGATGATGTCCCTCGCGCCAAGGTTCTCGCGGCTTTCCTGAATAGTCGGCTTGCAACCTGGTTTGCGTTTCACGGAACTTCGTCGTTCTCTTCCGATCGTCAGGAAGTCAAGGAAAATCAACTACTGACTTTGCCGTTCCCAGCTGCAGATGAAGTAGAGAAGCCCCAACGGGCTAGAGCCGCGGCTCAAGGGTTAATCAGTCTCGTCGATGCTTATTTCGGAGACGGGAACACCAGTTTCCGACTCGTCGGTGAGGACAACCCGATTCCTACCGAATTGGACGACCTTACGTACGACTACTTCGGTCTATCCAAAATCGAGCGAACTCTCGTTGACGACGTTGTTGCGAACATAATCCCGGGGATCCAACCTACCCGGACTCGATACCCGGACCTATGGAGGCCCGCTGACGTCTCGGACCGACACCAGTACGCGAGTCTCCTTCTGAGCTTACTCAGAGAGTGGTTCGATCAAACCTGCGTTGTCGGCGCAAAGTTAGTGGCCAGAAATTCAGACTTGGCAATTTTGAAGCTGTCGCTCGAAAGCAGGAATGGAACTCCAGAGTACACCGAAGAGGCTGGCGACTCGTTCACCGATGTGCTCACGCGGCTTTCGCGAGAGGTAAACCAGCCGTTGGATCGCAATTTTCAGGTAGTTCCGAATTTCCGGATTTTCATCGGCAGAGACCTCTATCTTATCAAGCCGACGCAGAAGCGATATTGGCTAAAGTCCACCGCGATAGCTGACTCGGATTCGATCGCGATGGATCTGCAGACCGGCGCGGAATTACACCTCGAGTAAAGGTAAGACAATGCCGGTGGGAGATGCCGAGGAGTGGCGGAAGCGATTCATAAGAATGGACGAGCGCCTACTCGCACGCATTTCCGAAATCTGGCCGTCGTGCCTGGCAACACTGCGCGGGCAACCTGAAGAGAACACGATAACGATGACCTTAGTGGACGTACTGTCCCGCGACATCGTCGCTCGTCGAATTGCCTACTTTGAGTACCAGTTTGAACCGTTCGGATACAGGCCGGACGGAGTCGTCTTCAGCAAAGGAAAGGTGGATTTGGCTGCGATTCTAGATCAGGACCGCAACAAATACTTGGCCTACGAGTGCAAGCGATTGAACGTCATCTATAGCGGCACCACGCGCTTGCTCGCGGCTGACTACGTGAAAGATGGCACCATGCGATTTGTGACCGAGCAATACGCTGATGGGCTTCCGCTCGGTGGTATGCTGGGTTACGTTCTGAACGGCGACACGCAGTCTGCAATCGATGGCGTAAAAAAGGCAATCACCAAGAAGCGCGCGCGGCTCGGTCTTCGGTCCGGACCCCGGGAGATACCACCTATAGCCGGACTTAAAAGATTCTCAACGGGACATGCTCGGCCCGCGGGCTCTACGATTGAACTCTTACACACTTTTCTGCCGTTTTCGGCATCGAAAGGCGAGCTAACAATCGGCTATTAACCGTCCAGTCGAATCCGGTTCGGCGCCAATAAGGCCTTGACATTGAACATCACCTTGGGGTTCACCCTGCCCTTCGGTTGACGACTATGTGGGATTTTTGTGGGGGCTCAAAAATTAAGCGATCTTACTTATGAATGCGCACAACTTGGGTGCACACCAACGCCAACACTATTCGGCCTATCTAAGACGTCGCTAAAGGGAGGCGCCGCCCCGGCCGCAGTCAGAGAGACCGGGTTTGTTGACATAGTCACATGACAGACCTGCAGATGCCGACGCTCAATTTCATGCCGTGGTGTCGGCTCGATCGAGAATATCGCGTGGGAGCGGTTGCGCTCATCCCGTATTCGCGCGAACATCCGCCGGTTGATCTCGATCCCGACCATACCCGCGCCGTTAACACGATCCTCGCCGACTTCATTTACGTTAACGGGCGTCCGATCGATCGGTGCACACTCATAACCCTCGAAAACCGCTTGTTAATAGAGGGTTGGGACAACCCCAACGCATTCGAGACAACATACGGCCACGCGCAGATGGCGTGTCTCTCGTCACTCGAGGGCCGCGACTATTTTGGTAGCGCGGAACCGTACAGCAACGCGGAATGCTTCGCGCTCTATTCACGGCAATACCGTGAAGGGAGGGCCGTCGCGGCGCCGATTTTCAGGCGGGATAGTACTCCGTTGGGGCTCGCCGGACCTGCCCTGCGGGTTCACATACCTGCGCAGGCAATAGCCGTTCCGAAGCTCCCATTCAATGAGCCGCTCTATCGCGCGCTCACGGCGCTGCGTCGTCGATGGCTCGACGCGGGGCGGACGGGCGACTGGGCGATCTGGGCCGAGTCTATCTATTCCTTCAATCTAGCGAATACCGACCAGGAGAGTTTCGGCAGGGACTTGGAGTGGGTGCTCATGTGTTCGGCCATGCAGCGCCTTTTGGGAGCCCGCTCTTCAGCGGCGGATACAGCTAGCAAACTCGCAGCCGCCTTAACATCCGACGGCTCGCTCGGTCCGTCAGCATCAGAGACTGTCCAGGACTGGGCGAAAGAGTTTTACCGCCTGCGCAACGACTTTGCGCATGGGAAATTGCGGACGCGGCAGCCGCGCATGTGGCACCAACCCTATCACCTGCTACTCGCCGCCATCGTCTTTCCTCTGCTCGTCAAAAAGCTTCTGGAACGGGAGGCATTCTACCAATCGACCGAAACCGATCGGGTGGAGGTCGCGGCGTTCGTGCGTTTCGCCGCCGATCTCCGCGACACCGGCTCTCCGCGCAAGAGTTGGCACCGCTATGTGCGCGAGGAGCAGGAGCAGGCGCGGGTCCCATAGGTCGAGCCGTGGCGCTACTGCCAGGCCATCGGCCGCACAGGCGAGACGCGTGTCGGTCGTCTAACCGCGCTCGTTCATATGCGGTACTTCTTTATATCGACCGTGTTTGGAATTGCCGCCTCTGCTGTCGCCGTCGCCGTTACGACGATCGAGATGTATCCGCCCGCGCTGGCGCGCGCCGTTTTTTGATTACGGTGGGTCGTCCTGAAAGGGTGAAATCCGGTCAATTCCGAGGAAGAAATGCCATCAGAGTTTGATCGCGAAGGCGGTCGGCTCGTTCTTCCTAGAGCGTGAGACATTTGTGAGAAACGCGGCTTCAAGCGAGAAATCGACGTGGCCGATTCTGTGCCACCGCCGTGCCCACAATTTGGGCCGTTTCACCGTTTCATGTCGACATTTCTGGCGTCTTTCGCGCTCGACAGCCTCAATTGACAACCTTGAGCAACGAGTGGGATACAGCAAAGGGTAGGGGTCACAATAGGGCGCGGCGTAAAGTCCACAAAGGAGGAGGGCAATAGAATT
Source organism: Candidatus Binataceae bacterium (assembly GCA_030041155.1). Taxonomy (GTDB): domain Bacteria; phylum Desulfobacterota; class Binatia; order Binatales; family Binataceae; genus JBARDN01. Next base: position 49,094 of record JASHOJ010000187.1, read on the forward strand.
GCCGATCTCGGAAGAAATCATCGGAGAGGCGACTGCTCGCTATGAGCGGGAGCGTGACCGCTATCTCAAACTCGCCGCCCGGGTTGCTGACATTTGTCGGTCTGAAATCGTGGAGGCGAACGCAATACGCGCTCAAGTCACCTGGCGCGCGAAGAGTGCAAAAAGTTTTGCAGACAAGCTCAGACGTTTTTCAAAAAGGCCCGAAAAGAAATGCGAGACCGTCGACAAAGTTTTCGTTATGGTTAGCGACTTGGCTGGTGTTCGCATCGCGACCTACCAGCCAGAGACGGAATCGCGCGTCACACAGGAGATTCAAAAGCGCTTTCGAGGGACAGATGGACTTGATGTTAAGCCGGAAAAAAAAGACAAGGTTGCACAAGGCGGATTTTATCGTGCGACGCACTGTCAGGTGGTGCTTCCAGATGACGACCTGGTGGGGACCTATGAAAACCTAAAGGCCACGAGTTGTGAAATCCAAGTCTGCTCCATGATGGCGCATGTCTGGAATGAAATTGAGCACGACATCGGCTACAAACCCGAGGGAACGGGCCCTCAAGAGAAAGAGCACGGCCTTCTTCAAGCACTTGGCCACCTGACTCGTTCGGGCGATGAGATCATCACACGGCTGCTGGAAGCCAATACGGAACGTCTACAAGAGCAGCAGGGCGAATTTGAAGATGTGTTTGAGTTTGTCGCCAGGCTCAAACCGCACTTCCCAGATACTGACTTCACTCTATACTCCGGACAGCTCTTCGATGAGGCGCAGGCGCTTGGATTGTCCTCTTTCGAGAAGTTGAAGGCGGCGCTGGGAGGAGATGCGAACTTCACTCCGGAAGTCGCCAGGAAGAAGCTGGCAGAATTCAACGACTATCTGACGAAGCGCCAGGAACCAGAGTGGCTTCTCAACGAAGAATCATCAGATGTCGTGCTGATTTTGCTTCTCGAGAAGTTTGCAAAGCAGATAGAAGAGAACCACCCGGCCGGCCGCGGCATGGGTCGTCCTCCAAGAATCAGAAGCATTGCGACGCGGTACCGACAGTACCGCAACGATCTCGAGCAAATCACTGTGGCTTCTGACGGAGTCGCCGAGCCTCACCCCGGATGATTGGCCAGCAAGAGGCCAGCTGTTTAGGAGGCGACTCTCGAGGCGGCAATAGTGTCCGATCCGATTCCGGCTGGCCGTGCTAAAAGGGCAGCGGGATCCGAACGGACACGACTGAAATTGAGTTCAATGCGCCGGTATTTGAGAATCGAACTGTCGTAGTCTGGCTACGATTCGACGAAAGAAACCAAACGAATCAAGCGAGAGGACTGCCTCGGAACGCCTCTCAGCGATTCTAATTCCGCGCGGATCGCTGTGCCCGATTTTGTGCCCTGCTGTGCCCAAAATTGTGCCCTTACTGTTTACCGCTGCCGATCACTCGATGGCGCTCGGTGGGATCTATGAAAGCGTCTGAAGTCCCTCTCCGCCAAAGGTTTTGGTGACCTCAAGTGTCAAGAAAGGATACCGGTTACTCCCGACGCTTCGGAACCTGAATAGAATTCGTAATCAGCAGGTCGTCGGTTCGAATCCGACGGGTGGCTCCAAAAAACCCAATAAAATCATGCACTTTTGACGGCGATCGGCTAGCTGAATTGACAATAAGCATTTTGTGTCACCACTGTGTCACCATCCGGTGTGTGAGTCCCCGTCTTCAGCTAAGGGAGGGAGCGCGCAGGCGATTCAAGGCTGCCAGGCAATCAGAATAGAGTGCCTGCACATCCCCGTCGGGCAGCATTCGGAACCAGAAGTGCGATAAGAAGTGCTCAATCGGCGCGGGCCAACAAGACCGGGCGAAAAGAGCCCCAGCTACTGGGGACCTCCGGCTCCCCGGTGCTACAATTGGTTTGATGTGGATTTACTAAAGAATGCCATCAGCTCCATAAAAGTCGGGGTCGAAGATTCCCAATCGACTGAACACGAGCGTTTACTCTCGGCAGTTCGCAACATCTACGCCGGCATCCTCCTTCTTTACAAAGAGAAGTTGCGCCGACTCTCGCCTCCAAACAGCGACGAGGCCTTACTCAAAGCGATAATCCTTCCCAGGCTGGACGCCGACGGCAAGGTAATCTTCATGGGCCGAGGAAGGAAGACGGTTGACGTGCAGCAGATGAAGGAGCGTTTCGCTTCGCTCGGAATCGCAACCGACTGGGGCCGGTTCGACCGCATCAGCGGAGTCCGGAACGATCTCGAACATTACTATGCGAACGTCAGCGAGGCTCAACTAAGGGGACTGATCTCTGATGCATTTGTCCTGGTACGCGACTTCGTGGTCAGCCAGCTAGACGAGGATCCGAGAGCGCTCCTAGGCGAAGACGCTTGGCAGGAGATGCTCGCCGTTTCTGAAGTTTTCGAGAAAGAGCGCAGAGAGTGTCAAGAATTGCTGGAGTCGATCGAGTGGGCGTCCGATGCTCTATGTCGTGGAGTGCTAAGCTTAGCATGCGAGAATTGTGGCTCTCCCCTGCTTCGAGCTGGCCCCGCAGCAGCGGCCCAGCAGGATGAGGTCGGGTTGGAGTGTCGTGCCTGCGGAGAGCGCGAAGAACGAGAATCTTTTGTGCCGCGGGCCATCGCCTCAGCTTTGGAAAATGAACTGTACCTGTCGCACTCGGACGGTAACGAGACGCCTTACGTCGCGTGCCCCGAATGCTCCGTTGAAGCGTATGTTATCGAAGAAGGCCGCTGCGCGCTCTGCGGGCATGAGGCCGACCATTCATGCTCGAGTTGCGGTGGTAACATTCCACCCGAGGAGTTGGACTCCTCTCCGCTTTGCGGCTGGTGCGCACACATGATGTCGAAGGACGATTAGTTGTACTCCGAGTCATCGCGCAACACCCCACCTCCGACGATTCAGCCCTAACACAACAATCGCTGTTCGTTGATTCAAATCCGTCATTGCGACGTGGTTTCCCTCAACAGTGGCGCGAGAATTGCTGATGCTCAGAACTCAGCGAGCACGAATTTCACAACACGTGCTCGATAGTTCAGCAGCGAGGCGTCGGCATGGAAGGCAGCGTCTACCTCAAAGCGCGGCAGGAATGGGACGAGCGTTACGCTGATCTGGTTCTCGGCAAACGCAACTGGCAGATCGCCGCCGGCTGCTCGCTCGTTATCAGTCTCATGCTCGAGGCGGCATCTGGGCGGCAATCTCTCAGTCGGGTTTTCGCGCCGGACTTTCGGCTGAATCCTCGTCTACATCGTCAAAGCCGGGCGGAAGTGCGGACTCGCGCTCCCGATCTTGTGCAGACCGCCGATTTCTCAGACGTTCGATAAGGCCGCGCCTCATTGAAGTCAGTTCCGCAGGCAGATTGTTCACAGCCTCATCCTCGAAGCTTAGGTTCAGGTAATCCAACGCCAGGCTGGCCACTGCCTCGCCTTGACGGAAATCGCGCTTTCGTTTCATCGGGTCGCGCGTCGGATGCGTCGAAAGCCAGAGTTTGTGCAGGGCAAAAACACGCGGGTCCGGGACGACGAATCGTACCGGGTAACCATTTTCCGCGATTACAACTTGCGTCGTTCGTGGCGCGTCGGCTATCCAGTCCAACCCCTGCAAGGGTTCCGGTACGAGGTCTTCATTGCTGCCGAGACTCATAGCTGGCCGATTCTCTGAGAGCGGCGCACGGATGAGGTCGACCATGAAGCCCTTGTTGTTCACGGCGCGGAAAGAACGTTGGCGCGCGGGGCGAAAGGTCTTATCGACCTTTTGAATCAACCCCAGCAGTCCGGAACTTCGAACGTCACCAGCGATCTCAAGCTCCGATTTTGTGTGTAGGAGCGTATCGAGGTCGTTCGTTTGAAGAAGGCCGGCCTTAAGCTGAACGCCGGCAGCCATCTCGTAGGCATAAATGGCGTGGCTGCCGAGGACGATCAGGTGTGTGCCCAAGACGCCCTTGGAGTCGAGCAGTCTTACGATATCGGCGGCGATCCTCGGAACGCGATTGACCCCAGCCGCGACGCAGAACTTGGATCGCGCAGCGATCTCGCCTTCGAGGGCTTTGATCTGCTCTCTAAGTTCGTTCTTCCTTGCGGTGAACCGCTGAAGGACTTCCTCCGTTTTCGCCGAGCGCGGGCCCAGCGACTGTTGGTGCCCCTCGCGGTCGAGCGTCTTTACCAGATACTCTTTGGAGCCAACCCGCTTCCAATGGAGGCCACCCCTGAATTTCGCGTACTCTTGTTGGAGATCAGTGAAGTGTTGATAGAGCTGGACAGCATCGACCGCTACCCTCCGCTGCTCCGCAGTTAATTCCTTGAATTTCAGGAGTTTTCCTCTCCAAATCAAAAATACCTACGACTGAAAGGAAAATCAAGCTGCGGAGCGGTATATTATGCATCTGCGGGACCCGTTGAGTGGCTGTTTCCTTTAAAAAGTACGTGGTTAATGATTTGAAAGGAAGGGCCACCCATTTTGAGTCCTACGCGGCGCGGTTGAGGACCATGTAGTGCAGGCCCTTGGAAATCGGCGCAAGCCCGCTGGCAATCAGCGACCAGGTTTCGCCGCCGTCGTCGGTCGCGAACACCTCGCCCGAGGTCGTGCCGGCAAACACCGAGAATGAATCGTCCCACTCCTCGAGAGTCATCGCCTCGACCGCGGATCGCCACTGCTCGGGAGCGGGCAGACCTCCACTCAGAATTTTCCAGGTCCGGCCATGGTCGCGGCTGAGACCGATTCGCGATCCGGCAAACGCCGTTTGCATCCAGGTAAACGGATTTCCGCGAGCGCCCGATGCGACCAGCACCTCCGGGTTGCTCGGCAAATACGTAAGCTGATCCGGATAGCCGCCGATCGGCGATTTCGTGTCGCTGTAGCGAGTCCAGCTCTTACCTCGATCGTCGCTGACGCACAGACCCGTGCCGCCCATCATGTAGAGGCGCGCCGGTGACTTCGGATGGATCACCAACCGGTGCACATCGAAGTCGAAATCTCCCTCGAAGCCGGAAATCTCGCGCCAGCTTTCACCACCGTCGGTGCTGCGAAGAAGGTCTCCCTGCTCGATGCTGGCATAGATGGTTGCGGGATCGTCGGGCGCGACCGTAATCACTTTGACGTGCGCCTGATGCGGCGGTCCCGGGAAAGTCCATCGCGCCACGCCTGCGCCGGATCGGAGCGATGGGCTCTCGCGCCACGTCTCGCCGAGGTCGTCGCTCAAGTAGAAGTGCGCGGGTTCGGTCCCCGCAAACAACCTGAGTTTGCCGTTCAATGACGTAGCGCCGAGGCTGTAAACGTCGTTGTGCGCGATTCCGGCATCGCGATGCTCCCAGGTTTTGCCGTCGTCCCGGCTCATCATGACGCCGCCGTGATAAATCGCCGCCAGCATCAGGCCCGCCTGCGGCATGATCATCGAGCTGATATGCGCGCCCTTAAGTGTTTGCTCGCCAACTCGCCATCCGTGAAGCTCTTTTGTGCGTTCAAGCCTCACTACTCCGTCGGCCGTGCCGACCAGGAGCTCGCGCGAAGGCCGATCAGACGCATAAACCGAGGTACCGCTGTGGGTCAGGGTAATTGCCATGATCGTTCTCCTTGAGAAGGGCGCTGGACAGCACGATTGTGCGTCCGCCTCTGCCGAAACGCAAAGGCGATAGAACCAGCCGCTCAGGTCTCGGGGAGCGACTCCGACAGCCGCCCCGCAATACTCGGCGCATTCAGCGTCGCCTGCTCCGTGAAAACCTTAACCATCCTTGATGAATTTCCGTTAATCGTCGCGCCGCGGCCCGGCTTCCCATATGGATCGCTGCTGCTTGGTGAAACGAACCCGGCTCGGATTCCGTCTGAGGATTAGGAGGTTTGGTCATGAAAATAATGATCTCGGCAATCGCAGCGTTCTTCATGCTGTTCATGATGATCATGCCAATAAGCGCTTCCGCTGATTCGACCGTCACACCCCAGAATCCGCCTGCTGCTTACGGGCAGATTTACCAAACGGCTTACTGGGGACATCACTACGGCGGCGCCTGCCGCAACCCGCGCTTCCGCCATCATCATCGGTGGCTCTGCTGGTAGAAACCCGAAGGTGAACGCGCTGTAATTCGACTGACGCAAATCGAAAAGGCTAATCGAAGGGGTGGAAGCGTTAATTGCTGCCACCCTTTTCTGTTTATTGCGGTTGAGACTCCGGCAAGTGTTGTGCGAGGTGCTTGAGCCAGCCCCTCGTCGAGTTTCGTCTGGATAGCGCTACGGATGGATCGCGCTACGAAGCCCCGTTTGTTATAGCTTCTCGGCAATGTCAACGGACAAGAACGATGGCGAGAATGGTTCGGTGTTGGCTCGAACTGCGCGCGAGGCCGTCATCTATGCGGTGCTGCTGAGCGCGGCGGTCGGCATCTACCTGATCATCCACTACTACGGCGAGCGAATTCCGATGCCCACGCGTCCGGCCGCACAACTCGGCCTCGTGGGCGGTCCGGCAACTGGTCATGATGCTGACGTGATGCTCCACGTCCTGATCGCGCTCTCGCTAATAGTTGCGGTCGCGCGGGTAGGCGGAATCGTCTTTCACTTCCTTAGACAGCCAGCGGTAATCGGCGAGATCGTCGCCGGCATCATGCTCGGTCCTTCCCTCCTGGGATACGTCTGGCCGAGTGCATTCAACTACTTGTTGCCTCCGATGGTCGCGCCTTTCCTGGACGTGTTGGCGCAGCTCGGGATCATTCTTTACATGTTCCTGGTCGGACTCGAACTCGATCCGCGCGCGGTCGCCAAGAATGGGCAGGCAGCGGTCGCGATTTCGCACGCGAGCATTGTGGTGCCCTTCCTGCTCGGAACCGCGCTGGCGCTGGTGCTTTATCCCGAGATCGCCGCGCAGGGCATCCCTTTCACCGGCTTTTCTCTGTTCATGGGTATCTCGATGTCGGTGACGGCGTTTCCCGTGCTGTCGCGCATTCTGACCGACCTCGGCTACAACAAGACGCCGCTGGGCACGACGGTGCTCACTTGCGCGGCGGTTGATGACGTGACCGCCTGGTGCCTGCTGGCAGTTGTAGTAGGCGTGGTCGAAGCCCGCGGCACCGGCAGCATCATCACGATAGTGATGGCAATCACTTACATCATTCTGATGATCGTCCTGGTGCGTCCAACAATGGTGCGGCTGAGCCTGCATCAGGAGGGTCGCGAGCGCCTGACCCAGGGCATCATCGCGATCGTCTTCATCCTGCTGCTGATCTCGGCACTGACGACGGAACTGATCGGCATCCATGCGATGTTCGGTGCGTTCGCGATCGGCGCAATCATTCCCTCCGACAGCAAGATGGCGCACGAAATGACCGACCGGCTCGAAGATGTGCTGGTGGTTCTGCTCCTGCCGACCTTCTTCGCACTGACCGGCCTGCGGACTCGCATCGGCCTGGTCAGCGGGCAGGAAGCATGGATTATGTGCGGACTCACTATTCTGGTGGCGTCGGTCGGAAAATTCGGCGGCAGCTTCATCGCGGCTCGTCTTACCGGGATGAAGTCGCGCGACGCGTCGACGCTCGGCGTGCTTATGAACACGCGCGGTCTGGCCGAGTTGATCGTGCTGAATATCGGGCTCCAGTTGCGCGTCCTCAATCCCAAGGTTTTTGCGATGCTGGTGGTAATGTCGCTGGTGACCACCCTCGCAACCTCTCCGATTCTTTACTTGATAAGGCGCGACGAGTTGAACGCGATGCGCACCGAGCAAGGCGCTTTTCCGGTTGCATGGTTTCAGCGCGCAATATTCAAGCATGTGGAGCTGCGCAGACGCGGAGCGCTGTCTAAGTCCGCTGATTCAAGCACGGGGGCGATAGAAGCGGCAACGCAGGACCGCTAGCGAGTCTCGCGCGCGTTGGGAGTCCCGTTATCTCCAAAGACCCGGCGTCTGGATTCTCAAGGTAGACAGACGTTATGACCATTAATTAGGCATTGTTGGGGCGGCGTCATTACCGGCGCCGCCAAGCCTATTATCTCGCTGACGCTGTTGCTGAGTCCGTTCGTCAGAAAAACGTTGCCTGAAGCATCCAAAGCCAGCCCGTTGATGTTGTCAAACGGTGCGCCCGAGGGAGCGAAGTTATATCCAGTAGCGTAGTTGCTGGCGCCAGTCAGCTCGGCCACGCTGTTGCTGGCGAGATTCGCGACGAAGACATTGGCAGAACTGTCTACCACCAACCATCTGGGATCGTCGAAAGCCGCTCCTGCGGGGGCGAAGTTGAGTCCGGTGGCATAGCTGCTGGCGGCAGTCAGCTCGCTCACGCTATTGCCGATGACGTTCGCAACGAAAATGTCGCCCGCCGCATCCAACGCGAGCGATGCAGGATAATCAAACGCGGCGCTCGACGGAGCGAAGTTGAGTCCGGTGGCATAGCCGCTGGCGGCAGTCAATTCGCTCACGCTAAATGGGGGGTTAGCGTAGTTTACGACAAAGGCGTTGTTAGAGGCGTCTAACGCTAGCGATAGAGGATAGTCAATATATGCGGCTGAAGGAGTGAAGTTGAGTCCACTGGTATAGCCGCTGATGGCGGTCAACTCGCTGACGCTGTTCGTGTCAAGATTTGCGACGAAAAGGTTGCCGGAAGTATCCAACCCCATCATGTCAGGAAGATTCATGGCTGCGCCAGACGGAGTGAAGTTGAGTCCGCTGGCATAGCCGCTGGCGGCGGTTAACTCGCTCACGCTGTTACTAGTAGAGTTAGTCAAAAAAAGGTCATCCGAAATATCGATTACCAGGTACTGTACATTGTCCAAGGCTGCGTCTGAAGGAGCGAAGCTTAATCCGACTGTATAGCTGCTGGCCGCGGTCAGCTCGCTGACAGTGTTAGTGGCGAGATTCCCTGTGAAAAGGTTGCCGGCGTTATCCATAGCCAGTGGGCCGGGGTACTGCAGATTCGCACCCGAAGGCGCGAAGTTGAGCACCAACTCCCAATTATCGGGAGCCGCGGAGAGCGCGGGTGCGAGCAAGCTCAGACCCGTTGGCGGTGTGACTCCGAAGATCGTGCTCACGTTGGAGCCTGGGTTGGCTACTATCGCGTGAACCGCCGCCAAAGTGTCAGATATCGCGGGCGTGGCTGAGCAATTAGTGCCGTTCCAACTGGCTCCGGCCGTGGCCCCACAAAAAAGCTGCGCGCATTGATTCGATGATGGTCCGGCGGTGTTGATACACGAGGCGACGATGTTGGCCAGCGTGTTCAGCCGCTCCAGCGCGTCGCAATTGATCGGCGGTGATCCACCCTCGCAATCCGCCGCCGTGGGCAGAAAGCTGGCCGGGACTCCGCTGTCGCTCGCGCTGGTGCCCACGCTGGTTACCAGGTCGTTCATTGACTGGTTGATCGCCTTGCTGAAACCCGCGGCATTAGTCGAGGATGTGCCCAATTGTGTTCCGGTAGTATCGATGAATTGAGTCAGAGCCCATTGCGCGGCCACCGTGGTCAGTCCATTTACAGTCACATAAGTAGTTCGGCTGAGGTTGTTACAGGGTCCGGCTAGCGCCATCAGGCCGATTGCAGAGTTGTTTCCACTGCCGGGATTTCCGCCGCTGGCAACTATGTAAGTAGCCACCGCTTCATTGCCTGCTGGACAGGTGTACTCAAGGTTGAAATCGCCGGAGGAGTCTGAAGAGCTAGTCCCCAGAGCCATCGCGCCAGCTCCGTAACATGACGAGCCTGAGCAGCTATTGGCAGGGCCGGCGGCGTAGAGCGTCACCATTGCGCCGGCTATGCCGCCGGCACCACCTTGGACGGAGCCGGAAATCGAAAGTGGAGTCGGAGTTGGAGTCGAGGTAGGAGTGGGGGTTGGGCTCGCACTCGGCGATCGCGAACCGCTGCTGCCACAGCCGTACACCGTGGCAAGGCTCGCGGTCAGGATCATGGTGAATAGCACCTGCAGATTTACCCGGCTTGTGAACGGCCGCCATACGATTTTTTGAAAACGAGCGTCGCACCCCTTCGCCATTTTCCACCTCACCTTTCACCTGCGCACACCCCATCGAAGCTCGGGTGAATCACGCTTCTCGATTAAGATGACGACAGACGCTACATAACCAGATACGTTGCACGTCCCACGATTGACCTAACCGCCTGAGCATGGAATGCCTTATTATCGCGAGCTTCGTTTGCTTTACAGCACTCGCGCTGCATAAGTCTACATCTGTGCCGCTTTTTTCCTGACAATCGCGGACTCCGCTGAACCTTTACCAGGTCAATCAGCACGATCAGGCAACGCCCGCCTTGCGCGCTCCGGAAAAGGAAATCTGGTGTCGCTCTGTCCTGCCGTGGGCGATGAATCTACCTGCGATCGAAAAAACGCGGCCGCCAGTGAGAGCGCCAGTCTTGAGGGCAATGTCCGCCGCGCTATCGATGTTCACGAGGAGATTGACGAAGGTGCATTCAAGGCTCTCATCCGAGCGGCGGTAGCGCTGAACAAATCGTTGTCCCGTCGCAAGTAACGGGAACGAGTCCAAGGATTCGGCACATCCAATCGCACCGGCGTATCGAGCCAGCCTTAACTTGCGAGTGACGCCGAGTTCGTCCACGAGCTGCCGTACAGCCCGCCCCGACGCCCTGATCGCGCGGCCCAAGCTGCGGTAACGCGCGGTGCAAATATAGGCGAACGGAACTTTCGTGGTTGGGTTCCAGATGAAATCCCGGAACGTTCGTCCGACCGCACCGGCTCTCGTGTCGCTATGATCCGGCCACGCTCGTCGAGAACGAAAGCGGCATAGCGACAACTAGTGGCACACCACCTGATATCGGTCCAATGCCGCGCGACCGCGAAATCCACATCGTGTGCTCGGGTCCCTAGGGACGGGTTCGCTCGTCTGGCTTCCTCTTTAGAAGGTCTGATCAGCGTGAACTTTCCGCAGTGCTTCGCGAACTGCACTCCTCGATTCGATTTGGTTTGAACAGTGAGTATGATATCTATCTCCAAACATCATACCAGACCAAAGAAAGAGAGGGGCTGATGCAACGCGTAACAATAACGCTCGACGATGATCTGGTGGCGCAGCTTGATCGGTTTATCAACGGTCGCGGCTATCAGAATCGTTCCGAAGCGATCCGCGACCTGGCTCGTGCGGGTGTTCAACTGGCAACGGAACAAGCTTATCCAGAAGCGCAATGCGCGGCGGCAGTAATTTACGTTTATGATCATGAGACCCGCGAGCTCCCGAAGCGGCTGACCCGCAGTTATCACAACCATAGCGACCTTTCGGTGGCGACCTTTCATATCCATTTGAATCGCGAGAGCTGTATGGAAGTGACGGCGCTAAGAGGACGCACCGGCGAGGTGCGGCATTTCGCCGAACATGTTATTGCAGAGCGTGGGGTGCGGCACGGCAACATCGTCCTTGTGCCAATGCCATCCGGAAAACGCGCGCATCGAAATGGCGCGAAAGGGATTTTCGCTTCGAAATCCCTCAGCCACCGGATAGTGCGAACCGCCTGAGGCGGTCGCCGCGCGCATCTCAGTAGCCATGAGAAAAAAGCCTTTGCCAACGGAAAGGCGCATCTTGCGGCCCGGTCCACCCAACAGAGACATCAGGGATCAGGTTAGCCTTGACGTGTGGGGATTTTGCGACACGCATTTCGAATTCAAGTCTTCGGGCGCGGTCGAACTTGCTGGAGATCGTTACGCTCTCAGCGGGCACGAGCTTCCAGCTTTGAAACCTTGGATGTCCGGAATTCTGGGTGTTCCGCTGGACGGCAGCTCGCGGTTTGCGCCGGTATACCCGCCGGAGATTCCGGAGCCGATCCGTTCGTCGAATTTCTTGAAGGAGATAAATGGGTTCCTGACGGCAGACCAGCTCTCTGAGGATCCTGAAATCAGACTGCGTCACGGCCATGGCCACACGCAAGAAGAAATGTATGAGATCAAGCACGGACGACTTGACCGAATTCCAGACATCGTAGTCTTCCCGAGCGATGATAGGCAGGTGCGTCTGCTGGTCGAAGCAGCCGTTCGCCACAACGTATGCCTAATTCCCTACGGTGGAGGCACCAACGTTACAGGCGCGTTGCGATGTCCGTTGACCGAATCCCGAACCATCGTGTCAGTCGATATGGAGCGGATGAATCGCATTCTCTGGATCGATCCAATCAACAGAATGGCGCAAATCCAGGCGGGTGCTATCGGCCGTCAACTCGCCGCGCAACTTGCGGAGCACGGTTTCACGATGGGCCACGAGCCTGACAGCATTGAATTTTCAACGCTGGGTGGATGGATAGCGACCAACGCCAGCGGCATGAAAAAGAATAAGTACGGCAATATTGAAGATTTGGTGCTCGCTGTCGACGTCGTTACAGCGATGGGCGAGCTTAAAAGGACTTCCGTCCCTCCTCGCGAGTCCGTTGGGCCCGATCTCCGTCGCTCGATTTTCGGATCAGAGGGCAACTTTGGAATCATTACGTCGGCAGCGGTAAAAGTCTTTCCGTTGCCCGAGGTTCAGCTCTACGGCTCGGTCATCTTTCCATCGTTCGAAGAAGGATTCGATTTTTTGTACGAGCTGACTCAGCAAGGGGATCTACCTGCGAGCGTCCGCTTGGTTGACAATTTGCAATTCCAATTCAGCCAGGCCCTCAAACCGCGCGCCGCGGGATGGAAAGCCTATAAGAGTGCTGCCGAGCGACTCTTTGTCACGCGCATAAAACGATTTGACCCGGCGCGGATGGTGGCGTGCACTCTGGTGTTTGAGGGCACGAAGGACGAGGTCCAAAGACAACAGAATCTCGTCTATAGTCTTGCTCGCCGGCACGGCGGAATGGCAGCAGGAAGTGAAAATGGCGAGCGCGGCTATCAGCTCACCTTCAGCATCGCCTATATCCGCGACTTCGTGATGAACCACTACATCATAGCCGAGTCGTTCGAGACCTCAGTCGCTTGGAGCGACGCATTAAGGCTCTGCGAGAACGTCAAACGACGCGTCACCGAAGAACACCGGCGACGCGCGCTGCCTGGCAACCCGTTTATTACGTGCCGCATCACTCAACTCTACCAGACCGGAGTATGCGTCTATTTCTACTTCGCATTCTACTTCAAAGGCATAGAAAGACCGGCGCAAGTCTATCTTGACATCGAAGATGCCGCTCGCGATGAGATACTGAAGTCGGGAGGGTCCCTTTCCCATCATCACGGCATCGGCAAGCTCAGAAGAAAGTTCGTGCCGCGGATAATGTCGGCGCCCTCGCTTTACTGGAATTCCGAGCTCAAGAGGGCGATTGATCCAACCAACGTGTTTGGATGCGGCAATTTGGATCCGGCGCCGACGAAAGACGAGCTTGCAAGCTCGGCCCGTCAACTTTAACGTCGGACCTTCAGGAGATTCATGGAACCGTCCGGACGCGGCGCCTCGACTCTCACACGTATGGAAGCCCTTGACGAAGCAAACTCGAGAGAAACGTGTATTGGCGGTCGTTCCGCGCCGAAACCGCGGGGCATCAGTTGGGCAATCCGGCAGCCCAATGGAACGGCTGTTATCCGGCTCTTTGGTTATGTCGTCGCGAAGGTGCTTCGCCGCGCCGCGGATTCGGTAACCGTCGACTTGGCCTCATTTGAATCAGCTTTGACGCGAGTTCCCGAGGGAACGCTAGTGGTTATCGCACCGTCCCATCGAAGCTACATGGATTTTCTGCTGTGCTCGTATCTCTTCTTCGATCAGCCGCAATTGGGCGTTGCGATACCCCACATCGCTGCTGCGGAAGAGTTCTCGCGCATACCCGTCATTGGCCGGCTTTTTGAGAAGGCTCAGGCGTTTTTCGTCAAGCGCGGCATGCGGCGCAAGGATTACGCAGAATTGAGAGAGCGCATCGCCGACCTGGTTAAACGTCGCCAGACATTGCAGGTGTTCATAGAAGGTACGCGAAGCCGCTCTCGTCAATTCTTACGGCCGAAGCACGGCCTTCTTAGATGCCTTCAGGAAACCGGACAGCCCGCGACGATTCTGCCGGTAGCGCTCAGCTATGACCGTGTAACGGAAGAGGCAAGTTTCCTTCGCGAACTTGCGGGCCGCTCGAAGCCAAAGATGAGACTTCGCACCCTCTCGATATGGACCACTCGTCTAATGCGAGGAAAGATAAAGATTGGGCGCGTTCACATCGCATGCGGTACACCGATCATGTTGGACGAGTTTGCCCGACTGAGAGATGTCGCCGAAGCAATCAACGGTCAACTTCAAGCGCAAACAGTGACCACCACGCTTCATCTCGGGTCTTTTCTCAAGGCTAATCAAATTGACGGCGACTTGGACTGGCTCTCATCAATGCTCAAGCTAAGGGGTGGACAGGTCCTAACAAGCGAAAGCGATTTCGGCCGGGCCATTTCGCCTCTGCTTGAAAGATGTATGAGATACCATTGGATTCACCTGTTCTATGCAGAAGCTCGCACCCTATTTCCCGACAACGCTGCAATCCAGCATCATATTTCCCTGAATGGTTATCTCCAAAGCCCAGCCTTGACCGAACTACCACCTTCCGCTGATCCGCGGGTTCTCCAGTTGTTGCACGCACTGTTCGAGCCGATCTGCCAGAATTACGTGATGGTCATCGACAGCCTGGGAAAGCCTGGCGATTCGTTAGAGGGCATCAACGCCGCCAGTGTCCTTTTGAAAAATCCTTCTTCCTTTCTGCCCGACATAGAAGCTGCGTTTGATGCCCTGGTGAAGCGCAGAATTCTAGCGCATGCGCAAGAACCGCGGAGCTACCGATGGGGCCGATGCGCCCCAGAGCTCGCGGACTTCAGACGCTCTTGCGTGTTCCGCTATCCCTTGATGGCGGTGGACGGTGCTCCTCGCCAGACGGAGGAATCCGAAGCCTAGACTGAAGTTGTGCGCTGAGGGTCCGCAGAGTATGTGGCGATGAGGGCCGCCCTTTCTGCTCGATCTGTCTCACCGCTTCGACAATACCTTCGTTGATTGGAGTAGAACATCCGCGCTGTATTCCGCGGCGAACAATCTCACCATTTAGGTAGTCGATCTCGATCGGCCGTCCCCGTTCAATCGCGTAGAGCATCGATGATCGCATGCGCCGGAATTTGAAGCCGACCGCAAGCAGAGCTGCGTGCTTGAGCAAGAGCGACAATGCGAACCGAGCGCTCCTCTCGCGTGGTTTCATAGCAACCTTGTCGATTGCTAGCGTTCCGGCGACTGGTTGCATCTCAATCCCCTCAAGCCGGGCAATTTGGGCAACCTCGGCGAATACTTCTAATGCTAATCGACGCACGCTCGCGTACCTGAGCAATCTGCCAAGTGCTTCGCCACCAATTGCTCCGAACGGACTCGTAACGCAGTTGATCGCAAGCTTGGACCATCGAACACCGCGCAAGTCGTCTACAACTTCAACTTCCGAGACCGCGCGCAGAACTTCGGCGATCCTTTCCGGTGAGGGACACGAAGCCGACGTCCCGCCGATCTGGAGGCGGCCCTTCGACGTACGCCGATAGCGGCCCGGCTGATCCATCGCGGCACCCCATCCGACGACGCAGCCGATAACGCGCTCGCCGGCTATCGCGATCGCGCGTTCCTCGGCCAGGCCGTTCTGGCATGTAACCACGATGCCGTCCGGTGCCAGCGTCGGCAGTACGTCCCGAAGCGAGGTTTCCAGCGCGATCGCGGGCGTGGCTGAGATCACAAGGTCGAACGGCGCAGTGGCTTGTTGCGGAGTCGCGATTGGCGCCTGGCAAGGTGAGATCGTCTCTGCGGGGCCATCAAGCTCCGCCAGGCGGAAGCCCTCGCGTTGCAGTGCTGTCTCTATATTTGGGTTTTTGACGATCGGGGTAATGTCATAGCCCGCGCGAGTCAGCCGCGCGGCAATCACTCCTCCGACCGCACCGCACCCAAGAACCGCTATTCGCATCAGATTGGTGCAGGTTAGCCCTCGGCCGCCTGCAATGGAATCAAGAACGACGCCTCTTCGATCGAGGTGAATCGCTCGCTCCATCTCGCGCAGCGCGCAGCCGCCCGGCGCGCAACAAGGAGACGGGTTCGAAGTTGATTTGAGAAGCGTTGGAGCAGGCAATCTGTTACTTGAAGTACCAGTTGTCGTGCCATGAAGGCTCATCGTGCGTGGGATGATGTAACCCCCTAATCAAGGCCGCGAGTGGCGATCACTTCCTTAGCCGGCGAGCGGTCTCCGGTGCAGTTGATCATCCGCGGCGCATCGATAAGACGAAGGCGGAATCCTAGCTCTCTGTAGAGCAGGATAATCCTATCGGTTGCTTGATTGGAAAGGACCGCGGGGCCTTTATGCCGCGCTATTCACTCGGCCAGGCGAACCTGATCCTTCCAGTCGAATCTTTCTTTCGAGTAAGACCTGAATTCCACGTCATAAGGCGGGTCAGCATAGATGAAGTCGTCTGGCAAGGTCACAAGCTTATCGAAGTCGCCGATAGAGAATTCCCACTCGCCTAAGATCGGTCGATACTCGCTGAAATCGCGCTTGTAGTTGATCCGTTTGTAGCGCCCAAACGGGACATTGAACTGCCCGCTCGAATTGAATCGGCAAAGACCGTTGTAACAGGTGCGGTTAAGATAATAGAAGAGCGCCGCCGCCTCCACAGAGTCCGCCGCGCCATCCAGGACGAGTGCATTGAAGCGCTTTCGATGCTGGTAGTAGAGCGTTTGCCGGTTGGAAAATTCCAGCCGCGCATCCACGATCA
>JASHOJ010000188.1 GCA_030041155.1 Candidatus Binataceae bacterium
ACGGCGCTCGGATGCCATCGGGCACCATCATGGGGCACGAATTCTCCGGTGTCATTGAGCAGCTTGGCGCGGGCGTGTATGGGTTCGCACCCGGCGATTCGGTGGTGGTCATGTCGTATCTCGCCTGCGGCGAATGCGAAGCATGCATGACCGGCAATGGCTCGCGATGCCGCGCGATGAAACTGGTTGGCTTCGGCGACATAGCGGGCGGATATGCTGAAAAGATGAAAACCACCGCCGCCAGCATCTTCAAGATGCCCGCCGAGCTCGATCATCGCCTCGGCGCAACCGTCGAACCGCTGGTGGTCGGTCTGCACGGGGTCCATCGCGCCGGACTGCGCTCGGGCGAATCGGTCCTGATCATGGGTGCGGGACCAATCGGGCTCGTGACGCTCCAATGGGCGAGATTTGCGGGAGCCCGCGCGATTGTCGTCTCCGAAGTTGCGCCGGGGCGGCGCGAAGTGGCGCTCAAGATGGGCGCGGACGCGGCGATCGATCCGCGGGCGAAAAATCCCGCGGCGGAACTCGCCCGCATTACCGGAGACCGGGTTGGCGCGGACGTGGTTTTCGAGTGTATCGGCGCCAGCGGGACGATTGCCGAGGCGGTCGCATACGCGCGCCGGAGCGCGAGAGTCGTGATCATCGGCGCATGCGTGGAAGACGATAACTGGACGCCGCTGCACGCGATGAACAAGGAGCTCGACATCCGCTTTAGTCTCGGCCTGGAGGCCGGTGAAATTGAAACCGCTATAGCGATGCTGGCGGCGCGGCGGGTCGATACGTCGGCGATGATAACCGATGTGGTCGGGATTGAGCGGTTTCCGGCCGCCTTTGCGGCCTTGGCTAAGCCTGGATCTCAGACCAAGGTGATGCTGGAATTTTAGCGGGAAAAGCGGATACTGCTTGCTTTCAGGCTCTATTTTTCAATTGGGGCGGATTTTGGGATACTAAGTGGGGTTAAAACTTTCTATTTGGCTGTCAGGGAGGGTGGTCATGAGAAAATTTGCGATTGCGGCCGCATCGGCAATGCTTGGCTTGGCGATGGCATTTCCGGTCGCGATGCCGAACGCATACGCGGCGTCGAAGGTCGATTGCAACGCGGTGATGCAGGAGGTTAGCGCCGGCAAAACGGTGAAGGACATCGCCGCCGATCAGAAGATCTCGGTCTCCAGCGTTTATCGCTGCAAGCGCCACGCGAAAGAAGCGGCCAAAGCGGCGAACAAGAACGTAGGCAAGGGCAGGGGAGCCAAAGCGATGGCCGCGTCGTCAGCGGCAGCTTCGGCGATGGCTTCGCCGGCAGCGGCGGCTTCGCCCGCGAAGTAGTTCGCCCGCGGAAGACGGATTTGAGCACGCTTCGCGGACAATTGTCCGCGGAGCGTGCTTGCGCTTCATCATGGCCGCCTGCGAGCTTTGTGAGCTGCGCGAGTACACGCAGCGTTATTGCCAGTTCACACATCCATTTCGATTCACGGTCCTTGATTGCGACTCCTGCGAGACGCCGATGGTGGTGCTCGGGGAGCATCGAGTCGCTCCGACCGACGAGGAACGCGCGTTCATGATCGAGACGCTGTCGCTCGTGGCGCGGCACAAATACGGCGAAGATCGATTCATTATCGACGGTGTGATGCGCCAGATCCCGGACCATTGCCATATCCACGCGCGCCCAATCGTGCGGTTCGGCCATTAGGGCACGACGCGATCAGGACCGATTGTCCGCGCTCAACGCCTTCGCACCTCGACGAAGCGAAAGCGCTCGAGCAAAACCGGATATTCCTCGAACATGCGGGCGAGAATCATGTGTGGCGCGCCGACCGGCAGAATGACTATCGGCGGAGCCACGTCCGCCCGCTGCGGCAGATAGTAGGGAATCACGAAAAGGCTGCGCCGGTACTCGGCGGGCAGGTAATAGGTCACAGTTGCGGATTCGCCGGCCCATTCCAGCGTCGCCAGGCCTTTGTCGCGCCCGCCGTCCCTGAGCGCCGCGGCGATCGCTTCGCGATATTGAGCGGTGCGCGGCTTGCCGCGGTAGTTATGCACCCGCGCAAGCATCAGCCACGCAACCGCCACGGTTGCAACGGTCTGGACGAGCGGCCGCCTGAGCGCGACTATTCCAACCGCTGCAAGCGCATAGAAAGGCACGAATGATTCGATCACGTAGCGGGTCACCAGCATCGGGAAAATCGCGTATGATCCCAAAAGCAGCGCAACTGGCGGCAGCCACATCCAGATAAGAGCGAACTCCACGGCGGTGCGATGCGATCGCGACGCGCGCACCGCTCCATAAATCGCAAGCGGCGCCAGGATTGCGAATACCCAGGTTCCGCTTGCGCTCTCGAAGGTTTCAATCGGCTCAAATCGGCCGGGCATCGCGACCCAACCGAGCATTCCGCGGCGAATTCCCTGCGCGAGCAACGCCGCGTGCGCCCAGAACGGCGCCAGAATGATGAAGCCTGCCCCGATTGCCGCCGCATTCGAAATCGCGCGTCGCCGAGTTGTTGAAGCCGTGTCCGGGCGCGCCGAGATCAGCGCAAGCCAGACGGCTTCACTCGCGAACACCAGAGCAGTGGTGAAATTCGCCGCGATCGACAGTGCGGTGAAGACGACGATGCCTGCCAGATTCGCGTAGCCTCCGCGGCGGCAAGCCCGCAAGAAGAAAATCACCTGCGGCAGCACCAATGCCAGCGCGAGTGCGTACATCCGCGCTTCGCGCGCGAACCGAATCATCAAGAGCGACAACGCGAAAATCAAAGTCGTGAGCGCCGCGACCATCCGCGCGTCTGTTCCACGATCCGCCTCGCCCTCCGCGTCGTCCATGAGCATCAGTTCCCGAGTCGCAAAATAGACCAGCGCAATAGAGGCGACTCCGAACACCACCGAGAGTGAACGCAGAGCCGCTTCGCTCTGCCCGAACACCGCAATCCATCCGTGGAGGAGGAGTTCATGCAGCGCCAGCTTTCCCCGATTCATCTGCACGTGAATCCGCTCCATCGCGCCGAGACTCGGGGCACTGGCCGCTAGCCAGGAGATCGCCTCGTCGCCGGTAAGCTCAGCAGCTCCGAGATGATCGATGCGCAGCGCGGCGCCGCATGCAATCGCGATCGCGACGATCGCGGCGGAAACCCGAGCCGTACTGAGCCGGGAAAAAAATTTGCTCATTGATGGAAAAAACTCGCTTGCAGGGCGCGCCTTCGAATATATCGGTGCGCACGAATGTCGGCGAGCGAAATCCTAAACGTCCATAAATCTGCCGTCAGGGGGATCCTGGACCGCTTGGTACCCGCGCCGCACTGTGGTATATGCGGCGCCGGTACGCTGCGCCGCGTGGGGAACCGGCGCTGCCCCCGGAAGAGAGCCATCTCTTTTCCGCTTAAGGGGGCTTTTCAGGAGGTACGGGGGAAATGCCTACCGGCACGGTTAAGTGGTTTAGTCCGAAAAAGGGCTACGGGTTCATCACGATGGAAGACGGACAGGAGGTGTTCGTCCACTACAGCGCTATCGATGGGAATGGCTTCCGTTCGCTCGAACAAGGCGAGCGGGTGCAATTCGAGGTAGCGCAAGGACCCAAGGGTCTACAGGCGTCGGCAGTTAGCCGCGCCTGACCGCGCGAGTTTCCGCGCCACACCAGTAATCGGGGACGCGGATCGGGCAAGCGCCGGTCCGCACGCCCTTCTCCGTTCGCGGGCGGTCTTTGACACCAGCGCGATCCGCGCTATTTCATGCTCTGTGGACTCGCGCACGGGCATCGCGCCGACGTTCGGGCGGATAACTCGCCCGGCGCGATTTCCACAACAATTTGTCGAGTAATTTTCCGGCACAATCCTGGCGCCGGGCCTTCAAAAGGACGACTTCGATGAGCGATGCACTGCCTCTTGCCACCAAGATCCGCTTCGGCGTGATGGCCGCGGCGGCGGATCCATCTCAGGCTCGCAGGACGATCGATGACATTGCGCGATGGGGATATGACATCGTGTGGACCGGCGATCACGTCGCGTTTACCGGCCCGATAAGCGATCCGCTGGTTCAGCTAACCTATCTGTCGGCGCTCCGGCCCGAACTCACCTACGGGACCAGCGTCTATCTGCTTCCGCTGCGCCATCCGACCACGGTGGCGAAAATGGTCGCGACCGTGGACCGCCTTCTGGGCGCGGACCACTTCATTTTCGGCGTGGGCGTTGGTGGCGAATTTCCTCCCGAATACGAGGCGTGTGGCGTGCCGGTGAAGCAGCGCGGCGGGCGCGCGAGCGAGGCGATCCAGGTAATCAAGCGGCTGTGGACCGAGCGCAACGTCGAGCATCGCGGCAGGCATTTCAGCTTCGGCGCCGTCACGATGGAGCCGAAGCCCGCGACTGCGGGCGGTCCGCCGGTATGGGTTGGCGGACGCGCCGAGGCGGCGCTGAAACGCGCGGCGCGCTTTGGCGACGGATGGATTCCCTATGTGGTGACGCCGAGGCGAGTACGCGAAGGATTGGATTTAATCGCGGCGGAAGCCGAGCGCGCCGGCCGTGGAATTGAGAAGTTCGGCACCTGCGTGCATCTGTTCTGCACTCTGGGCGCAAGCCATGAGGCGGCGCTCGAGGTCGCGGCGGAGCATCTGAGCAAGCGCTATGCGATGGATTTTCGCGAACCGGCGCGCCGCTATGCAGCGCTTGGCAGACCGGCTGACGTGGCGGCGCGGATAAGCGAATTTATCGAGGCCGGCATTCGCGATATCGGAGTTGACGCGATCTGCCATCCGCGCGATCGCTCGGCGCAACTCGATCAGTTCGCGCGCGAGGTGATTCCGCTGCTCAGGAAGTAGCGGCTTGGCGCCATTTGCGCCCGACGTTCACGATCAGGCGCGAGTCCAGGCGCGCGTCCACTTCCCGTCATGCATCCGCGGCCAGAGCGGCTTGCGAAACGGCCGCTTGAAGCCGTCAGCAGGATAGCCCATCGGCACCAGCGCGATTAGCTGATACTCCTCGGGCACGCCGAGCAGTTGCTTGGTCTCAGCTTCGCGCGACGAGAGCATCGTGGTCATCGCGGTGCCGATTCCGAGCGCCCGCGCCGACAGCATCATCAGCTCGATCGCCGGAAACATCGAGCCATAAGTGGCGCCGAAATTGAACAGATCTTCAGGAGTTCCGCGCGGCACTCGCATCTTGGGGCGATCCAGAAAGATGAAAACATGAACCGGCACGATCGCCAGCGACGCCGCGAATCCGTCGCCCGCCGCAAGCGCCTTCTGCGCGCGCGCCGAGAGCGTGGTGCGTCCGCGAATGATCGAGTTCTCCTTGTAGGGTCCCCATAGCGCCTCGTAGATCCGCTGGATCGTGCGGCGCATCTCGGCGTCACGCACGATCACGAATTCCCATGGCTGCGCATTCGAACCCGAGGGCGCCATGTTCGCGGTTTCGAAAACACGCTCAAGCTCGCGCTGATCGATTTCGCGCGGCAGAAATCTGCGCACGGTTGGGGTGCTGGTCGCTACGTCAAAGAAGTCCATTGGTTTGCTTGCCCGCTTGGATTGTAAGCCGGGCGAAATACTAGCCCGTGCTGCGGCGCACGCTCAAACCAGCTCGATCAGCTGACCGGAGCGGCTGGTCACGCGGCCGACGATCGCGGCGTCGGGAAGTCCTGCCGCGTGCAGGTCCGCGAGCAGGCGAACCGCCTGCGCTTCGGGCAAAGCGATGAGCAATCCTCCGGAGGTCTGCGGATCGAACGCGAGGGTTGCCATTTCGTCGGCGATCTCGTCGGATATTCTGACGATCGGAGCATAGAACTCGCGATTGCGGGAGAGCCCTCCGGAAATCATTCCGGCGCGGGAAAGCTCGATCGCGCCAGGCAGCACCGGCAGGTCCGATTCCTCGAAAATGAACGTCACGCCGCTGCCGTCAGCCATTTTGGACGCATGTCCGATGAGACCGAAGCCGGTGATATCGGTCACCGCATGCGCATCGTACTTGAGCATCGCGGCGGCCGCTTTGTCATTGAGCTGCGTCATCGTGCTTACCGCGGCGGCATACTGATCGTCCGGCAGCGCATCGCGTTTGAAAGCGGTCATGAGCACGCCGGTGCCGAGCGGCTTGGTCAGGATGAGCGCGTCGCCCGCAATCGCGCCGACATTGCGCATGATCCGGCGCGGGTCGATGACGCCGGTCACCGCCATCCCGTATTTCACTTCCTCATCGGCGACGCTGTGCCCTCCGACAATAACCATCCCGGCTTCGCGCGCTATCTCGGCGCCGCCGCGCAGAATCTCGGTCAGCATCTCGCCGGGTAATCCGGATTGCGGCCAGCACACGATATTCAGCGCGCTGATCGGCCGACCGCCCATCGCATAGATGTCCGACAGCGCGTTTGCGGCGGCAATACGACCGTAGGTGTGCGGCTCATCAACGATTGGGGTGAAGAAGTCGACGGTATTCACGATCGCCAGGTCGGCGCGCAGACGAAACACTCCCGCGTCGTCGCCGGTGGTGATTCCAACCAGCAAATCAGGATGGCTCGGCAGGTCGAGCCGCGCGAGTGTGGCCGCCAAGTCCGCCGGACCCAGCTTGCCGGCTCAACCGCTCGCTTTGCATCGCGCTGTCAGGCGAACCAATTCTTCGCGCGACGGATTATTTCCCTTTGCATTGGACATCGTGACCATTTTAACCTTTGCCGGTCGCAAGTCAGCCGGCGCGAGCGCGCAGCCGGCGGGTATCGCCAACCCGAATCGTCACGCCGCTGTGATCGAAATAGTCGAGCAGCGCGATCGCGAATTTGCGCGAGGCGCCTAGCAGATCGCGATAGTCGGCGGCGGTAATCTCGGCGTTGGCCGACAGATAATCGATTAGCCGCTGCCGTGCCGCCTCTATCGCGTCTTTTGCGAAGTACAGGTCAGTTGCAATCTTGACCAGCCGCCCCTCGCGCTCCATCGCCGCAGCGATTGTGCGAAGCTGGCCGAGCGCCGACGCGGGAAGTTTAAGATCGATTCCGATCTGCTTCAGATCGGGCGGCTGAAACTCTGCTTTGGCAAGCGCCCGCTCGATAGCCGCGCTGGTTCGCGCCGCGTCCCCGCCGAGCTGTACCTGATGGGTTCTCAGCCGCAGCGCGCTGTCCTCGCGAATCACCCCGGTCTCACGCGACATCCGGTCGATCACCGAACGGAAAGCGCGTGCGCTGATCTCGTATGGCAGCCGGGTGCGCATCGCTTCCATTTCGAGTCCCGAGGAAAGCGGCTCGGCGCGATGACGTTCCTCCAGCGCCGCCAGCACGAAGCGCTTCAACTCTTCCCATTTCGCATGGGTGGTGAATCCTTCCTCGTCGCCTACCGAAAGCCTGATGAAGCGCGAGTCTTTAAGCGCCGCCGCTACGGTCGCCTGCGGAGCATTCAGCAGTTGCTGGATCCTAAGCGCGACCGGCGCGAGGCTCTCCTGCAAATTCAACAGCGCCTCTATCGCATCGGGGCCGTCGCCGTCGCGCAGCACCGCGAGATGCGATCGATAGGCGGCAAGCGGTCTGCGCACTCGCCGTCCTAGCGGATTCAGCACGCGGCCTCCGCCAAGGGTGCGCATGTTGGTCGCGTCGCGAATTACGAAGCGGTCACCGCCGAGCGCGCAGATCGGATCGTTGGTGACGATCTGCACCAGCGCGCTCTCTTTCGGCGCGATCGCGACCCTGTCTTCCAGTATTGTGACGCGGCCAAGCGTCTCCGCGGTGCCGATGAAAAGGCGAATCGGAGACTGGCTCTTAAGCGGGCGTTTCGCCGCGGGCCGGAGTTCGAGCCACGCATCGAAGCGAGAGGTCGTGAAGTCCAGGCGATCGTCAGCGAGCACGAAGCCGCGCCCGAGTTCCAGGCGATCCGCGCCGCTCAGATTGAGCGCCACGCGCTGGCATCGCTCCGCGCTTTCCACCGGCTCGGAATGCACCTGCACGCCGCGCACGCGCACTTCACCGCCGCCGGGCAGCGCGCGCAGCTTTTGGCCCGTACGCACGCCCGCGCCGATCGCGGTGCCGGTGACGACCACGCCGTACCCCTTCATCACGAACGATCGATCGATTGGCAGGCGAAAGATGCCGGTTGCGCGCCGCGCCTCAAACCCGTCGAGCTGGCGCACAATTTCCTTGCCGAGATCGCTCATCCCTGCGCCGCTCAGCGACGAGACCGCGATTACCGGCGCCTCTTCGAGCAGCGTGCCCTCGGCCAGGAGCGCGATTTCATCGCGAACCTCCCGGATTCGCGCCGCATCGGCAAGGTCGCTCTTGGTGATGACGAAAATTCCGCGCCGGGTGCCAAGCAGATGCAGGATGTCGAGATGCTCCTCGCTTTGCGGCATCACGCCGTCGTCGGCTGCGATCGTGAACAGCACCAGATCGATCCCATGCGCGCCGGCCAGCATGTTGCGGATGAAGCGCTCGTGACCGGGAACATCGATCACTCCCGCCCGATTCCCGTCCGGCAGCGCGAAGTACGCAAAGCCCAGATCTATCGAGATGCCGCGTTCGCGCTCTTCCTTGAGCCGATCGGTTTCCTGACCGGTGAGCGCGCGAATCAGCGCGGTCTTGCCATGATCGATATGGCCGGCGGTGCCGATTATCGCGTGCGTCGCAGATGTGGCCATCAGCTTGAGCATACTGCGGGCCGCGCGAACAGGCACGCGGGCGCGCACTCAAGCGAGGCTGACGCCTATTTGGCGCGCCAGTTCGCTCCGTGCGGATATTCGTAGCGATCCAGCGAGTGCGGATGCATCTCGATACTGAAACCCGGGTCCTCGGGCACCAGGTATCTGCCGCGGCGCGCCTTAATCGGCGACAGAAAATGCTCGTGCAGATGGTCCGCGAACTCGACGCTGCGGCGCTCAAGACTGCCGCTTACGCATATGTAGTCGATAAGCGAAACGTGCTGCGCATACTCGCACAGGCCGAGCCCTCCGGCATGCGGACAGACCGGGATCTCGAATTTCGCCGCAAGCAGCAGCACCGCAAGCGCTTCGTTCAGGCCGCCGAGCCGGCAGTTATCGAATTGGCAGAAATCGATCGCGCCGGCCTGCATGAGCTGCTTGAAAATCACGCGATTGGCCGCGTGCTCGCCGGTCGCTACGCCGATTGGACTTATCGCGCGGCGGATCGCCGCGTGGCCGAGAATATCGTCGGGACTGGTTGGCTCTTCGATCCACCACGGATTGTAAGGCGCCAGAGCGCGCATGTGCTCGATCGCTTCGCCGACATCCCATGCCTGATTCGCATCCATCATCAGAAGCGAATCCGCGCCGATCTCCTCGCGCATCAGAGCGGCGCGCCGGATGTTCTCGTCGCGATCGCGCCCGACTTTCATCTTGAACCGGGTCCATCCCGCACCGAGAGCTTCGCGGCATAGCGCTCGCACCTGCTGGTCCGGATAGCCCATCCATCCGACCGACGTGACGTAGGCCGGATAACCGACGGCGCGCATCTCCTTTTCGCGTGCGGAGCGGGTCGGATGCTGCCGGCGCAGGATCGCGATCGCCTCTTCGCGGGTGAGCGCATCGGAGAGATAGCGGAAATCGATACAGCCGGCGATCTGCTCCGGGCTCATGTTGCTAACCAGTTTCCAAACCGGCTTGCGCTCGATTTTCGCCCACAGATCCCAGACCGCGTTGACGATCGCGGCGGTCGCAAGATGAATCGCACCCTTCTCAGGCCCGATCCATCGAAGCTGGCTCTCGCCCGTAAGCAGGCGCCAGAATCCCGCCATGTCCGCGATGATCGATTCGAGCGTGATGCCCACAACCAGAGGAGCGAGCGCGCGGATTGCCGCGATACAGACCTCGTTGCCTCGCCCGATCGTGAACGTGATGCCGGCGCCGGAAAGTCCATCTCCCGCATCGGTCGAAAGGACAACGTAGGCGGCCGAATAATCCGGATCGGTGTGCATCGCGTCCGATCCCGCCTTGCTTTCCGAAGTCGGCATCCTGATATCGCGGGCCAGGAGCCTCGTGATAGTGCGCGGCATGATCCAATCCTCCGCGCCATGCTAGCATCCGGCCTGCTCGCGATGGCAACGCAAGCAGAAATCCCGGCCGATCTGAATCAGCGATGGCCCGCGCCCTCCGCGCCGCGGCCGATCGTGATAATCGGAGCGGGCAGTATCGTCCGCGACGCTCATCTTCCCGTCTACACGCGGCTTCGATTTCCGGTCGCGGGAATTTTCGATCTGGATTCGCAGGCGGCGCAAGCGCGCGCGAGCGAGTTCAACATCGCGCGCGTTTTCAAATCGATCGACGAGGCGGCGGCTGTGGAAGGCGCGGTGTTCGATATCGCCGTGCCGCCCGGGGCGATTACTGGCATCATCTCAAGGCTGCCCCAAAAGTCCGCGGTCCTGATCCAAAAGCCGATGGGCCGCGATCTTGACGACGCCCGCCGTATCCTCAAGACCGCACGAAAACTCAAGCTCGTCGCGCGGATGAATTTTCAGCTTCGCTTCGCGCCCAACATGCTCGCGCTGAGGGACGCAATCGCGCGCGGAATTCTCGGCGACCTGACCGATATCGAGGTTCGCATCGTTCTACACACGCCCTGGGAATATTGGGAATTTCTAAAACGCGAACCGCGCCTCGAAGTGCTGCTGCATTCGATTCACTACCTGGACCTGATTCGTTCGATCGTCGGCGACCCGCGCGGCGTCTATTGCAAGGGCGCGCGGCATCCCGCGATGCCCGATTATGCGGATGTGCGCACCTCGATAATCCTCGATTATGGCGACGCAATTCGCGCAAGCCTGACCATGAATCATGCGCATCGCTTCGCGCCCACGCACGCCGTCTCCGAACTCAAGGTCGAAGGCACCTGCGGCGCCGCTATCGCAAAGATGGGGGTGAACCTGAATTATCCCCGCGGCGAGGCCGATACGCTGGAGATTGCGGCCGGCGAAAACGGCGGATGGGCCACGGTGCCGCTTCGAGGGTCATGGTTCCTGGAAGCTTTCGAGGGGCCGATGTCGAACCTGCAGCGGTTTGTCGCCGGCGAAGACGACACGCTGGTATCGAGCCTGGATGACGCGCTGCGCACGATGGCGCTGGTCGAGGCGTGCTACGCCTCCAGCGCGTGCGGCGGGGTGCCTATCGCCGAGAAGTAGCGCCGGCCTTAGTTTCGCGCCGGATTTATTTTGGTCGTGATCGGCATGTGCTTGATGCCGCCGACGAAGCTCGATCTCAAGCGCTCGACCGGACCCGCCAGCTCCGCGTACTCCATCCGCTCGATAAGCTCGCGGAAAATAACTTCAAGTTCGAGCCGCGCCAGATTCGCGCCAAGGCAGAAATGCTCGCCGATTCCGAATGCGACATGCGGATTCGGATTGCGGCCGACGTCGAAGGTGAAGGGATTTTCGAACACTTCCTCGTCGCGATTCGCCGACGGATAGAACAGGCACACGGTCTCTCCGGCCGCGATTTTCTTGTCCCGAATTTCGGTGTCTTCGTTAGCGGTTCGCGCGAACTGGATAACCGGTGTCGTCCATCGCACGATCTCCTCGATTGCGGGCTTTAACAGCGAGCGATCTTTTTTCAGCCGCTCCCACTGCTCCGGATTTTCGATTAACGCGCGCAATCCGCCGGTGGTTGCGTTGCGGGTCGTCTCGTTGCCGGCCACGACCAGCAAGAGGAAGTAGGAGAGCATCTCGAACTGCGGCATCGGCGCGCCATTGATTCGCGCCGCGGCGACAACGCTGGTGAGATCGTTGCCCGGATTTTTGGTTTTCTCCTCGACCAGATTATTGAAGTAGTTGAACAGCCCGATTCGCGCGCGATCGAAGGTCTCGTCAGAGTTGGTGCCGTCCTGGAACTCGGGATCGCTGCCGCCGATGGTCTCGTTGGTCCAGCGAAACAACTGGTCCCAATCCTTCTGCGGCACTCCCAGCAACTCCGCGATAACCGCGAGCGGAACCTTGGACGATATGTCAGTCACGAAATCCAGGCGGCTCTTGCCGGTCACGCCGTCGAAAACTTTGCGCGTGATCGCCTCGATTTGCGGCTCGAGGCTTCGCACCGCGCGCGGAGTAAAGCGCGCGCTGACGATTCCTCGATAATCGCCGTGCTCGGGCGGGTCCATGTTCAGCAGATGCCGAAATGGCGGCACAGGATCGGGTTCCGAGGGCGTGTCGGGAACGAAAATGAGGAGCCGCTTCGCAATCGAGAACAGTTTTGGCTGCTTTGCGATTTGGACGATATCCGCGTGCTTGGTGATTGCCCAGAACGGATCGGTGTTGGGATACTCGCACCAATGGACCGGGTCATGCTCGCGCAGATAGGTCCACTCCGCGTGCGGGTAGCCATTTTTGGCGTAGTAGTCCGGGCCGATTACGTTCAGGTTTTCCAGTGAGATTTGCTGCTGCGACATATAAGCGTTGGGTTCGATGGTTTTGCGCGGCTTGCCGCGCCGGTTTTATCGCTTCGCCGCGCGGCACGCGGCGCCTGTTCAACCCTCGATTGTAATCGCCTGCCGCGGGCACATTCTGACCGCGAGCTTCACCTTCTCCCGCAGTGATTCAGGAGGATTTTGCATGAGCAGATGTGCCTTGTCGTCGTCGCGTACGTCGAACACTTCCGGCGCCGCTTCCATGCAACGCTGATTTCCTTCGCAGAGCTTCAAATCGACAACGACTTTCATCTCGTCTCTCCGCACCTGTCTTACGATTTGATGATTGCGCGTGCGCACGCGCGAAGCAAAACACTAGCTCAGCCCGGAGAATCGAACCAGCGCTGACCAAGTCCATGCGCGCGTCGCGCGGTTTCCCCGATGCTCCGGAATATGTGCTATGAAACGTGCTCGTCCGCCTTACTTTCAAACGCTCGTCCATAAGGAGAAAAGCGCGATGGCTAAATTCGGAGTGGCTATTTTTCCAACCGACTACTCGATCGGCCCGGTCGAGCTCGCGCGCGCGACCGAGGAGCGCGGCTTTGAATCGATCTGGTTCCCCGAGCACACCCATATTCCAGCTTCGCGCAAGACGCCTTTTCCGGGCGGCACGGAGCTGCCCAAAGAATACTCCCATCTGCATGACCCGTTCGTCGCGCTCGGCGCGGCGGCCGCCGCGACCACCAAACTCCGGCTCGGAACCGGAGTATGCCTTGTGATCGAGCGCGATCCGATCGTGCTCGCCAAGGAAGTCGCGTCGCTGGATGTTATCTCGGGCGGACGCGTCGAGCTCGGAATCGGCGCGGGATGGAACGTCGAGGAGATGGAAGATCACGGCGCCAGGTTCAAGAGCCGATGGAAAATCGTGCGCGAAAAAATGCTCGCGATGCGCCAGATCTGGACCAAGGATGCCGCCGAGTTCCACGGCGAGTTTGTCAACTTCGATCCGATCTGGAGCTGGCCAAAGCCGGTGCAGCCCGGCGGTCCGCCGGTCCTGCTCGGGTCGCAGTCGCCGAAATCATTCGAGCGGGTTGCCGAATACTGCGACGGATGGATGCCGATAAGCCGTCCGCGAGTGGATTTTACCGCCGACATAAAAAAACTGCGCGAGGCAGAGAAAGCCGCGCGCCGCGGCCGACTGAGCCTGTCCCTGTTCGGCGCCGCATCCAAGGAGGACGACGCCAAGCGGATGGCCGAGCTCGGTTTCGATCGCCTGATCTTCTGGCTTCCGCCCGCGCCGCGCGAAACCGTGCTGCCAATACTCGATCGGCACGCAGAAGTCGTGGCTAAGGTGCGCTGAGCCTAAGAGTCTGGAGCACGCCGGCGCGATTACTGCCGCCTGCCGCATGATTGACTAGGAGCGAGGTCGAATTTAGTCTACTAAACTAATAGACAATGCTGACTCAGAAGTCCAAGTATGGTCTCAAGGCCATGACCGTACTGGCAAAGGAATATGGCCAGGGACCAATCCTGATTTCCGACATCGCGCGCCGCGAAGGTATTCCGCGAAAATTCCTGGAGCTGATCCTCCTCGAGCTCAAGAACGAGGGAATCCTGCAAAGCAAGAAGGGCAAGGGCGGCGGCTATTTTCTAGGCCATCCGCCAAATCAAATCCGCGTCGGCCATATAATCCGCGTTCTCGATGGGCCGCTCGCGCCGCTGCCGTGCGTCAGCAAGACCGCCTATATGCGGTGCCGCGAATGCCGCGACGAACGGACCTGTGGCATTCGAATCATCATGAAAGAGGTGCGGGACGCGACCGCAAAGATCCTCGATGAGACGACGGTTGCGGATATGCTCCGGCGCGTCGAGCTGGCGGTCAACGGCAGAGACGCGCTCAGTTTTTCGATCTGACACGCGCGCGGCGGAATGAAACCATAGTGGTTCGGTAGTGTATTCGCGTTCGCGTGATCTCGGCGGGAACTTTGTCTCTAGTCTGGCGAGTTTTGTAAGAGCAACTTGGCAAGAGTAAGCGTATGATGTCGGATGACACAAAGGGATCGGAGTTGCGGGCGGCCAGAGTGCGGAAGGTAAGTCCGATTAGCAGGCGCGGCTTTATCGCCGCGGCGGTATCGGCGCCGATCCTCATTGCGCTTGGACTCGCGCACGGCCAGAGTTCGGATGAAGAAGATTTGGGAGGGCCGCAAAACGCGCAGATAAATGTCGCGTTCGAGCCGCCAAAGAAAGTCACGATCGTCGCGTTCTCAGACGACGGTCAAAGGATAGGGCTGATCACGGTGGATAAAGTATCGAAATCGGACGCGGAGTGGCGCAAGGATCTCACACCGGAGCAATACAAAGTCACTCGCCAGAAGGGCACCGAGCGCGCATTCGCCAACAAGTACGACGATTGGCATGAGAAGGGCCTCTTTCGATGCGTTTGCTGCGGCAATGCGCTGTTCAGCTCCGATGCGAAATTCGACTCTGGCACCGGATGGCCCAGCTTCTGGCAGCCAATCGCGCCCGAGAACGTCCGCACCGCCGCCGATCACTCGCTCTTGATGAATCGAACCGAAGTTTTGTGCGCGCGATGCGACGCGCATCTCGGCCACGTCTTCAAGGACGGTCCGAAGCCGACCGGGCTTCGCTATTGCATGAATTCGGCGGCGCTGCAGTTCGTTAAGCCCGACGGCGAAAAAGCCTGATAGCGCCGCCGCGGATTTTCGCGGCCGCTACACCGTGCGCCACTGAATCAGCGTGTGGCCCGCGGGATGGTCTTCGAAGACCGCCTCGACCAGCGCGTCGAACCGCACGTTCTGCATCGGATCGCCGAGCAGATTCCCGACCATCCGGACCCCGCCCGCGTTCTCGAGCTCGACCACGACCACCAGGTAGGGACATGCCGACTTGAGCGCTGGATGCGCCGGATGCCAGATGCGCTCGAAGCTGTAGATCTTTCCGCGCGGCTCGACCCGATGCCACTGCGGGTCGAAGGCGTGGCACTTGTGGCAAATCCATTCGGCGGGGAACTGAAAGGTGCCGCACTGCTGGCACCTTTGAACGGCTAGCTCGTGCCGTCGCGCGGCCTCGTAGAAACCGCGATCCACACCGTCGCGCGAGGGTGCGGGCGCGGGCATCCCCTCGGGCAGATAGGTTTTGCGGCCGTCGCCGCGATTTTCGCTCATCAATCGTATCCCTTATTGATGCCTTATCGATGCAGAATTAGATCGCTGACCGGCGCGACCATCGGCCCCGACGCAACCAGCGATATTTCCGCATCCGGCACCTGCGCGGTGGAGGTGCCGCGCACCTGGCGCACCGCCTCGATTATTAGTTCGAGTCCGTGCATGTAGCATTCGGCCAGATTACCGCCGCTGGTGTTGAGCGGTAACTTGCCCCGTGGCGCGGTCAGATTATCCAGGGTGCAAAACTCCATCACTCCGTCGCCTTCGCAGAATCCGTGCTCGACGATACTGGTCATCACCGCGCCGGTGAAATTTTCGTACACCTGCGCGACATCGACGTCGTTGGGCGCGATTTCCGCCATCGCGTAGAGCCGCGGCGCGAGGGTCTTGAAGTTGGAAGTCGTGTAGTCAGGCAGGTTCTCCGCGCCCGCGCCTTGCCGAAAATCGGAGCCCTGCGCCGCCGCCATCACCCACGCTGGGCGCTGCCGCAGGTCGCGCGCACGATCGCGCCCGGTCAGAATCACCGCTGCGGCGCCGTCGTTTTCGAGGCAGCAATCGTAGAGATGAAACGGCTCGACGATCCATCGCGACTCGTCGTACATCGCGCGCGTGAGCGGGCGCCCATACATGATCGCGCGCGGGTTCGATTGCGCGTGCTGATAACACGCCATCGCGATTGCCGCGAGCGCGTCCTGAGTTACGTGATGGTCGTGCATGAAGCGGCGGGTGCGCAGCGCAATCCACTGCGCCGGCGTCGACATCCCGTACGGCCAGGTGTATGCGATCGGGCCCGAGATGGTGTTCACGGCCGGGGTCTGGCCGAAGCGCCCGAACTGCCCCTGCGCGAGCGCGCGATAAACCACCACGTGGGTGGCGAATCCGGCCGCAATCGCGGCAGCGGCGTTGCCAATCGCGCCCGAACCGCCGCCGCCTCCGCCGCCCCAGAACATGTTTGAGAAGCGCAGCTCCGGCAGTCCGAGCGCGGTCGCCACCCGAACCGAGTCGTTGCGATCGTTGCTGTACGATGCAACGCCGTCGAGGTCGGTCGGCTTGATTCCCGCGTCTTCGCACGCGCGCAAAATCGCCTCCAGCGCGAGCCGAAACTCGCTGACCGGCGCGCCGCCGCGCTTGTAATACGCCGTCTCGCCGATACCGACGATCGCGGCCTTGTCCTTGATCGTGTACTCGTCCATCGCCGATGCCATCATCGCTGTAGCGCAGCGGATGCCCGAATGCCAAACGCCAAGCGGTTCCTCGACGTGGTTACAGCGTAGTAATTTCGATTCGCATCACGCAGGAGGACTCCGCGATGGATCCAGTTATCTACGAAAGCCAGGGTCCGCTCAGGATCGTCACAATCAATCGGCCCGAGGCGAGAAACGCGATCGACCGGCCGACCGGACAGGCGTTGGCGGAGGCGTTTCGCCATTTCGACTCTGACGATTCCGCGTCCGTCGCCATTCTGACCGGCGCGGCTGGATATTTCTGCGCCGGCGCCGATCTGAAGGCGGTTGCGAGCGCGCGCGGAAATCGCGTCACCGAGACTGGCGATGGTCCGCTCGGATGCACCCGGATGCTGCTCGGTAAGCCGACCATCGCGGCGGTTGAGGGCTTCGCGGTCGCCGGCGGGCTCGAGCTGGCGCTGTGGTGCGATATGCGTGTGGCAGCGCGCGACGCGGTGTTCGGCGTGTTCTGCCGCAGATGGGGCGTGCCGCTGGTCGACGGCGGCACCATCCGGCTGCCGCGGCTAATCGGGATGAGTCGCGCGATGGATCTGATCCTGACCGGACGCGGAGTCAGCGGCGATGAGGCGCTCGCGATGGGGCTTGCGAATCGAATTGTCGAGAAGGGCGGCGCGCTCGCCGCGGCTATCGATCTGGCGAATCAAATCGCGGCGTTTCCGCAGCGATGCGTCCGCTCGGACCGGATGTCCGCGTATGAGGCGTGGTCGCTGCCGCTGCCGGACGCGCTGGTGAATGAGTATCGGCACGGAATTGCGACGATCAACTCCGGCGAGACTCTCGAAGGCGCCGCGCGCTTTGCGGGCGCAGGCCGCCACGGCAAATTCTGAGCTCCGAATACCCTCTC
Organism: Candidatus Binataceae bacterium; assembly: GCA_030041155.1. Classification (GTDB taxonomy): domain Bacteria; phylum Desulfobacterota; class Binatia; order Binatales; family Binataceae; genus JBARDN01. The sequence continues at coordinate 17,565 of JASHOJ010000188.1, forward strand.
CAGCGGGAGAGGGAGAGCGGTGCAGCGATTGCTTTTTGTTTGCAATCGCCGTGACGCGAGGGTGAGGGCGAATGCCTGTATCGTTCCTGCCATTCCCGCGCGTGGCTGCTGCGCGCGGAATCCTGCCGCACAGCGATTCGTACCATCGAGGCTCTTAGCGCCGGGCGTGAAGTTCAGCGTCGATTCGCTCGGCAAGGAAAATCTTCAAAAGCGATTGATATGGTACGTCGCGCTTGTTCGCGAGCTGCTTGAGGCGCTCCAGCATCGGTTTAGGAAGCCGCAAAGAAATTACCTGGGACGAGGGCCTGAGTTTGGGGAGTACGACTTTGCTGGCCTTTCGCCAGTCAAGATAGCCAGTCGAATCGTGAGTCGCCCAGAACTCGCGCTCCTGCGACTCACTCCTGAATT
>JASHOJ010000189.1 GCA_030041155.1 Candidatus Binataceae bacterium
TGGCGCAGACTGACTATAAGAAACTGATCGCGTATTCCTCTATCAGCCACATGGGTTATGTCATGCTGGGACTCGCGTCGTTCACAGCGGTGGGAATTGATGGCGCGGTGCTTCAAATGTTCAATCACGGAACTATCACCGCCATGCTTTTCATACTGGTGGGCGTGATCTATGACCGCGCGCATCATCGCGAGATCAACGGCTTTGGCGGTATCGCGCAGCAGATGCCGCTCTATGCGGGCATGACTGGATTTGCATTCTTCGCCGGGATGGGCTTGCCGGGCCTGTCGGCTTTTATCTCGGAGGTCCTGGTCCTGATCGGCGCCTGGCAGACGCATCCGCTTATGACCATGTTCGGAGCGGCTACCGCGATCCTGACCGCCGGTTATCTTCTGTGGACATACCAGCGAATCTATCTCGGGCCGTTCAATGAGAAGTACAAGGACTATCTCGATCTGTCTTTTCGCGAAGCGTTCACTCTGGTCCCGCTGGCAATTATCGTGCTGATTCTCGGGGTGTATCCGCATGCGGTCCTTGGCTTGCTGAGCACATCGCTTGGGCATCTCAACCAGGTAGTGCTTGCCGCTCCATCAACCGCGATCGCCCTGCTGCATTGATGAGCTGAGCGCGATGGAACTTGGCAACTACGCGAGCCTTGCGCATTTTCTGCCCGAGCTAGTGCTCGCCGGCGGAATTCTGCTCCTCGTCATTCTCGACCTGATCATGCGCGACAAACGCCGGCTCGGCGAAGTGGCGCTGCTTATCGTGGTTCTGACGCTCCTGTTGATCGCGTTCGAGCCGGTTACCACGGGCGCGTGGCTATTTCATCGAATGCTCGTATTTGATTCGTTTGCAATCTTCTTTCGAGCGCTGATCGCGCTGGCGGCGCTGGTTGCGGTCTGGATGTCGATTGGATCGGAAGAAGTCGCGGGATGCGATCAGAGCGAGTACTACGCGATTCTGCTCGCCAGCACGTTCGCTATGTTCCTGATGGCGGAATCGGCGAACCTGTTGATGGCGTATCTCGCGCTCGAGTTTGTTTCGCTGACTTCATACGTCCTGACTGGATTTATGCGCCATAACCGGCGCTCGCTGGAAGCGGCCCTCAAATATCTGATCTACGGTGGTGTGGCTTCGGGCACGATGATCTACGGCATGAGCTGGATCTTCGGCGCAACCGGATCGCTCGACTTCAACGTCATCAATCACGTTCTCACCTCGCCGAGCCAGGTGCCCGTGCTGGCGACGTTCATTGCCCTGGTGTTTATCCTTGCAGGCATGGGCTACAAAGTGGCTTCGGTGCCTTTTCACATGTGGGCGCCAGACGTTTACCAGGGAGCGCCAATTCCGATCACGACCTTCCTGGCGGTGGGCTCCAAGGCCGCCGGTTTCGCGCTCCTGACGCGGTTCTTCTTCCCGGCTCTTTCTTCTCTTACGACCAGCGGTAACTGGCAGGCGCTAAGCGGTGTGGATTGGCCCGAGCTGCTCCTGTTTATTTGCATGATAACGATGACGCTGGGCAACCTTGCGGCGCTTCAGCAGACGAATATGAAACGCCTGCTGGCCTACTCGAGCATCGCACAGGCGGGATACGCGCTCATGGGATTCGTCGTGCTCTCTAACGAGGGCATTCGCGCGATGCTCTTTTATCTGTTCGCCTACTACCTTATGGACGCGGGCGCCTTCCTGGTCGTGATGATCGTCGCTAATGCAACCGGGCGCGAGGATATCGACGCCTACCGCGGCCTTGCGTGGCGAGGCGGAATCGTGCCGGCCGTTGCACTCACGATCTTTCTTTTCTCACTAACCGGTATTCCTCTGACCATAGGATTCATCGGCAAGTTTTATTTGTTTGCGGCAGTAATTCGGGGGCGGTTTTACTGGCTGGCGCTGGTTGGCGTTCTCAATTCGGTGGTCTCGCTCTACTACTACCTGCGTCCTATCAAAACCATGTTTCTGGATTCACCGGCGGGCGATGAAGGGACCATGGCAGCCGCCGATAGTTGGAACTATGGACTGATGGGCGTGCTTGCAGTCGCGACTATTGTGCTAGGCATTTATTGGGCGCCGGTCATCGCCTTCGCGAATCGCTCGCTGCACTTTTTTACCGGTACGGTATGAGACTGCTCCGGGCGGAGAAACCGCGGTTCTACTCGAACACAATGGTTCGATTGTGGTGCGTCAGCACCTGCTTTTTCAGGTGCGCGCGAACTGCTTTGGCGAGTACCGTCACTTCCAAATCTTTGCCCTTGCGCGTAAGGTCGGCGACCGTGTCTCGATGCGTAATCGGAGTGGTCGCCTGAGCGATAATCGGACCCGCGTCCAACTCTTCGGTTACATAGTGTGCCGTCGCTCCGATGAGCTTGACCCCGCGCTCGCGCGCCTGCTGGTACGGTCGAGATCCCGCGAAGGCGGGCAGAAAACTGTGATGAATGTTAACGATGGGTTTTCGCCATCGGGAAAGCAGTTCGCCCGAGAGCACTTGCATGTATCGGGCGAGCACCACAGTGTCGGGATTCAAAGCAACAAGCCGCTCAAGGAGCTGGCTTTCGGCTTCGCCTTTTTTGTCCTTGAGCACCGGGATAACTTCAAACGGAACATCGAATGGACGCGCAAGCGGTTCGAGGTCAGGATGATTGGAGATTACGCCAATCACGTCAGCCTCGAGCTCGCCGGAATGATGGCGGCTCAGCAGGTCAATCATGCAATGCTCGAGGCGTGACACCATGATCACAATCCGCTCGCGCCGCGCGGTATCGTATACTTCGAATTTAAGTTGCTCCCAGCGCATCAGGTCAGGAAGCGAGCTTGCGAGATCGTGCGAGAGTTCGGCGACCGGCTTCTTCAAGCTTTCGAAGTGGATTCGCCAAAAGAAATGACCGTCTTCGTTGTCCCTATGCTGGTCAGATGTGATGATGTTGCAATCCAGGGCAAATAAATGGCTTGCCACCCGGGCGATGATACCGGGGCGATCGATACATGATATCAGCAGAATGGCTTGGCCGGTTGACAATGCAATCCTTCTTAGCAGGAATTCGCGTCCGATTGTAGTTGCATCGTCGACTCGCAGACAAACTGACGACCATTCCAATTTCGACAGTGATTGATAATCGCGAAACCGACGGCATATTGATGGTCGTAGCGACGCCGATCGGCAATCCCGATGACATCTCGGCGCGCGCGTTGCGAACGCTTGCCGAAGCAGACCGAGTTGTCTGCGAAGACACTCGGCGCACCGGAATGCTACTTGCTCGGCATGGGATTCGCCGCCCGATGCTGTCGTATTTCGAGCACAATGAGCTTCGGCGCACTCCTGAAATCATCGACCGATTGCGAAGCGGCGAAAAAATCGCGCTCGTGTCCGATGCGGGAACTCCCTGCATCTCGGATCCGGGTTATCGGTTGGTTCGCGCTGCCCATGAGGCGGGAATTGCGATTAGAGCTGTGCCGGGCGCCTCGGCGGCAATCGCCGGACTGTCGATTTCGGGTCTGCCAACGGATCGATTTGCTTTCGAGGGCTTCCTGCCGGAGCGCGAGGGCGCGCGGGTAGCGGCACTGAAAGAACTGTCGGACGAAGAGCGCACGATCGTGTTTTACGAGGCCGGTCGCAGATTGGCCGGCACGCTGGAGGCGCTCGCGACGGTATTCGGGCGCGAGCGCGAGGCGTGCGTGGCTCGCGAAATCACCAAAACCTGGGAGGAAACGGTTCGCGGAAACCTCAGTGAGCTAGCCGCTCGCTTCGCGAGCGGGGCACAGGGGGAAATCACAATTATGGTAAGAGGAGCCGAACACAATCGGCGCGAGCGGAAGTCGCCATTTCCCATCACGATGGAATTGCTGCTCGAAGAGGGAGTCAGTGTTCGGCAGGCAAGCGCGATCATCTCTCGGCTGACGGGCAGAAGCAGGCGCGAGATCTATCAGCAGGCGGTGAAATCTCGGAAACCGGAGTAGTCAAGCGTATTGTTAACCGGCGAGTGCTGTCTTGCAGTCGCTGCGCGGGTGAGGTTCAATGCCGCGATAGCGGCGATCGGTGGCAAAAGAAAAAAAAGACCAGTCGGCTGGCGTCAGCGCCTCGCAACCGAGCGTAATCCGTGTGCTGGTCATTCACGGGCCAAATCTTAACCTCCTGGGTTCACGTGAGCCCGAAATCTACGGGCGGACTACGCTGAAGGACATCGACGGACATCTCAAAAAATTGGGCGCTGACCTGAGAATCTCGGTTGCCACGTTTCAGTCCAATTCAGAGGGGGCGCTGGTCGACAGAATTCAACAGGCGCGCGGGCGCGTCGACGTGATATTGATCAATCCGGCTGGTTATACACATACGAGCGTGGCAATCAGAGATGCGCTGAGCGCGGTTGGCTTGCCGGTGATTGAGGTGCATCTGTCCAACGTTTATCGGCGTGAGCGTTTCAGGCATCGTTCCCTGATTGCGGATATAGCGGCTGGAAGAATCATAGGATTCGGTGCCGACGGTTATTATCTGGCGCTAAATGCGGTGCGAAATCTCATTGATTCAACGAGACAGCAGGTTGAATAAACCGCTTTTGATTGGGTGGAGGAGGGGTTCGACACTACCGCGGGAGAGGGAATGGAAGCTAAGGAAATTAAGGCGCTCGTGGTCCTGATGAACGAGTATGGCCTTGTCGAGCTTGAGATCGAGGACAAAAAAGGAAAGGTGCGTCTGGTTCGCGACGGTAGTGCCGGTTTGCCTGCGGCTGCCGCAATGCCTACGCCCCGTGCCGTCCTCGTCCGCGGCAAGCCGGCCTCAGCGCCTGGAGAGCAGAAGCCGGCGGCGCGGCGGCGCGAATCCGCGGGCGCAATCGAGCTTGCGCCGAATCAGAAGCTGGTCGAAAGCCCGATGGTCGGAACCTTCTACCGCGCGCCGTCGCCTGATTCAGCTCCTTTCGTCGAAGAGGGTGCGTCGGTCCGCAAGGGCCAGACGGTCTGCATTATCGAAGCAATGAAGATGATGAACGAGGTTGAGGCGCCGGCTGCTGGCCGCGTGGCGAGAATACTTGCTGAGAATGGGCAGGCGATCGAGTACGGACAGGCATTGATGATCCTCGAAGTGGGATAAGACATCGATGTTCAAAAAGCTGCTGGTCGCGAATCGCGGCACAATCGCGATTCGTATAATTCGCGCGTGCCGGGAACTGGGAATCTCAACTGTCGCCATCTATTCAACGGCCGACAAAGAGGCGCTGCATGTACGGATGGCGGACGAGTCCGTTTGTATCGGTCCGCCCGCCGCGGAAGACAGCTATCTTAATATTCCATCCATCCTCAGCGCGGGCCTGACCTATGGCGCCGATGCCGTGCATCCGGGCTATGGCTTCCTCTCGGAAAACGGCGACTTTGCGGAAGCTTGTCAGCGTTCTGGCCTACAGTTTGTAGGTCCCAGAGCACGCCATATTCGCCTGATGGGAGACAAGCCACGCGCTCGCCGAATCATGAAGCGGGCAGGAGTCCCGGTCCTCCCCGGAAGCGAAGGAAAGGGTGTTACCGAGGTCCGCGATGCCTTGGCAGATGGTGAGCGGCTTGGATTTCCGGTCCTGATCAAGGCTGCTGCTGGCGGCGGCGGCAAGGGAATGAGAATCGCTCACGATGCCAAGGAATTGGAACGCTTATTCCCGATCGCACGCGGCGAAAGCGAGGCGGCTTTCAGTTCGCGTACGATGTATTTGGAAAAATATCTTGAACGCGCGCGCCACGTTGAGTTTCAAATCCTCGCTGATAGCCATCGCAGCGTAGTGCATCTCGGTGAACGCGATTGTTCCATCCAACGGCGCCATCAAAAGGTTATAGAGGAGTCACCCTGTCCTGTGCTTACCGCGCGCATGCGCGAAAAGATGGGCAAGGCGGCGGTCCGCGCGGCCGAGGTTGTCGGATATTCGAATGTAGGCACCGTCGAATTTCTGCTTGGACCCGACAACGAGTTCTATTTCATCGAAATGAATACCAGAATCCAGGTCGAGCACGGCGTCACCGAGATGGTGACGTCCACCGACCTGGTAAAAGAAAGCATCCGCATGGCGATGGGCGAGGCGCTGGGATTCAAGCAGCGCAACGTGGAATTTCGCGGCGCGTCGATTGAATTTCGCGTCTATGCCGAGGATCCGGTGCGGAATATACCCTCGCCGGGCCTGGTGTCGAACCATCATCCACCAGGCGGCCTGGGGGTAAGGGTCGAAACCGCGCTTTACGATGGCTATCGGGTGCCGGTGCATTATGACCCGCTTGTGGCCAAGCTTATCGTACATGCGGAAACCCGCGAACTGGCGTTGGCCCGAGCGCGTGCGGCGCTGCGCGAATACGTTATTGACGGGATAAAGACCAATATTCCGCTTCATCTGAAGATCCTGCATGACCCGGATTTTATTCGCGGCGACTTCTCCACCAGCTTTCTGACTCGGTATCAGCCGGAAACACACGCGAATGCAGAGCGAACAGCGGCTGACAGCAGGGCGACTTGACCGAACGCCTATCCGAGGACTTGATTATGTCAGTCGGCGGACAGCTCCGCCTGTTCTGGAGTTCGCGATGAGACGAGTCATCCTGCTCATTCTGGTTTGTTTGTGCGCCGCGCCAACGGCGTTTGGGCAATCCTCACCTGAGATACCGGGTGCCAACGCGGCACCGCCCGGCCCGCAGCCCAAGGCGGTGATAGAAAATCCCCTATTTGATTTTGGCACCGCGCTCGAAGGTACGATGGTCCGGCATGTGTTTCTCATCAAGAATACCGGAAAGGGCGAGTTGCTCATCAGAGGCATCAAGACATCGTGCGGGTGCACCGCCGCTGCTCCGAGCAAAAACCATCTGGCGCCGGGGGAAGAGGCGCAAATCAACGTTGGGTTTGACACCCATTTTCAAAAGGGTCACCAGACGCGAACGATAACCGCCTTCACCAACGATCCCGACACTCCCGAGGCGGTGATGACGATGCAGGGAGTCGTAAGGCAGCAGGTAGCAGCTGTTCCGGCGCAGATTTCATTCGGAACCGTGCCGCAGGGTACTGAAGTGACGAAGGATGTGATGATTAACGACCTTACCGGACAGAAAGGATTTGAGGTCGGGCAAGTCACCAATTCCAGTTCGTCAATAAAAGTGGTCAAGAAGCCGCGGACCGATCACAACCCTGGTGCGGTGCTGCAGGTCACCTTGGAGAAGACGATGCCGCCGGGAGCATTCGATGACACAATAAAAGTAGTCAACAATCGGATGCCAGTTCAGATCGACGTTTTCGGCACTGTGAGCGGCGACTTGGATGTCGATCCGGCGCAGATTTCCTTTGGAATAGTGCCCAAGGGTCAGGACGTGGTACGGATCTTGACACTGAAAAACAGTAGCGCCCGCGATGTAAAAATCAAAGACATCACCAGCTCGGCGCCTTCGGTTGGAACGTCAGTAGAGACTGTAAAGCCAGGCAAGGAATACAAGATCACGGCGACTTTAGAGCGCGGCGCGCCGGAAGGACAGCTACGCGGACAAATTGCGATTAAAACCGATGACCCGACACAGACGAAAGTTGACGTACCATTCTATGCGATTGTCGGGCAGGCGCGCCTGTAGACTTGGCTGCAAAGCATCCTTGTTTCGAGTCACGTATCGCCCGTATATTCGATCCAAGTGATCGTGCGGCGGTATGCGACGGCTTAACAGCCGTGGTCCCGCTGTATCGATAGCACGGGGCGATGAATCTCTTCGCGTCGTTTTTGAAGAAAATATCCGACCTTGCAGTCGGAATCCTCACCAAACCCCTAAAAAGTTACGATCTTCATTCGCCTAACGACATGGCGAATCTGAAACGCCACATTCGCAAGGGCGACGTGGTTTTGGTCGAAGGAAACGAACGTATTAGCCAATGCATCAAGTACCTGACCCAGAGTTCGTGGTCGCACTCGGCATTGTATGTAGGCGATGAGCCGCTGGTCCGGAATCCACAGTTCCGCGCTGAATATGCCCAGCGGTTCCGAGACGATGCGGAATTTCTTCTGGTCGAAGCACTGGTCGAGAAGGGCGTCACCCTGACGCCGCTCAGCTACTATCGTGATTTCAATATCCGGGTATGCCGCCCATACAATCTCTCGGCCCAGGATCTTTCACAGGTCCTCGACGAGGCAATTCGCAGCGTGGGCGACAAATACGATATCAAGAACATCATCGATCTCGCTCGCTATTTTCTACCTGTCAGCCTGATCCCAGCGCGTTTCCGGCGGCAGGCTCTGCACTTCGGAAGCGGAGAGCCGACGCGGGTCATTTGTTCGAGCCTGATCGCCGCGTGTTTTATGCGCGTGAGATTTCCGATCGTCCCGCGGTTCGAACAGCTTCCGGGCGGCGAAATCGCTCCTCCGCGCCGTAGCGCTCTATGGCCTTTACGGCAGCGGGAGATATCGCAGCCCGCCGGCATTTATCATCCGGTGGCGCCTTCGCTGATTACGCCGCGGGATTTCGACTTGTCCCCGTATTTTGAAATCGTGAAATTCAATATCATCGAGAACATGCGCTTCGACTACCGCAAGATATTGTGGGCCGAAGATTTCACGCCGGCGCAAATTAAAAAAGGCGCCTGAACATAGTTCCGCGAGGATCAAAAACTTGAACGACGAACACGGTGATGGCGCCGCGCGCCGCGAAGCACTGGAAAAAACCATAGCCAAGATTCTTCATCGCCATTGCAACTTTGGCTGGGCCAATTACTACATTCCGAGCGAGAAGTTTCCGGGGCTGATCGAGGAATTGGTTGAACTACTGAGCCCGGGCGGCGAAGTGGCGCACGAGGAACTGGTGCAATTCTTTCTAGGCGCGCGCCAGTTCGCGTCAGTTCAGGAGAAAATCGAAAAATTCGGCAAGAGCTACGCGGTCTATAAACGCGGCTGAGCCCCAATTATTAGAGGGTCGTCTTCAGTGCGGTAAGTTCGCTCGCATCGGAGGCGGCTTCGGCAAGCATCTTCCCTGGAAAACGATTGTGCAGCGGACTCAGGAAGGTGCCAAATTCGACGAGGCGATGAGCCGCTCGCGCAATCGCGCCAAAAGGCGCCGGTACCAATTCAACCGCGTCGCGGAATTCGGATAGAGCGGTGGAATCCCAGCCAAGCAGCCCGCTGATGAACATGTAGACGGGCAGCGAGCCGATCAGGCACGCCAACACCACTATCCATGCGCTGCCCGCATGCCCCGGACCGCGCCAGATTGCGACGGCGAACTCGTGCAAAGCGTAGTAGTTGCCGATCGCGGCGAGCGCGGGATTTATCAGTGTCTGCCACACGCTGATCGCGGGCCACGCAATAAGGTATCCCATTAGTGGCCATGCCAGCGCCGATCTTACCAGTGAAGCCAGAATGAACGCATAAAACAGCCCGTCGAAGCCGTAACATTTGATCAAGAACCAGGCGAGGATGATTCTTCCGCCGTGTTCGACAAATGCGGTGATTGTGAACAGGCCCGTGCGGCCGACCCCCTGGAAAACCTGATCCGGCATTCTGGTTGTGAAATCGAATGCTCGCCAGATGTGCATCAACATCATCACGGAAGCGGCCCGCACGAATTGAGGGGGAAGCAGTCCGTGTACGAAAATTCCGGAGAAGGCTACGAAAGCGCCACCTAGCATCGTGGTCACAATCAGGCCCCATCTGAGACCCTGGTCGAGATAATGGCGCGTAAGGCGCATCATCCCGTGCGAATAGCTCTCGGAGATTGACGGCATCAGGGTTGTGAAGATGTAGGCGCCCGTTTCCAGGTATGCGAACGTGAGGCTGTAAGTGAGAATCCAGATTTCGTTCAGCTCTAGGAAGTTCGGCAGCAGGAGCCCCATGATCACCGGAACTAGGGCCCAGGATGTCGCCGTCAGCAGTTGCCCTCCGGTCAGCTTAACTCCGTAGACGAGCGACCTGCGGACCGTGTCGCGATCAAAATGGGCAAGAAAGATCGTGACCAGACGCAGGCCGATCTGGTGGTAAAAGATGGCGCAGAACGCGCCCATTACCAGGTTCGCCAGCACGCCGCCGATGGCGAACCCGAACACCACGCCAATGCCCTCGCCGAAAATCGGATGCAGCAGTCCCCAATGGCGCATGTATACTCCGCAGGAGAGCTGCAGGAACGGATTGAGCACGTAGGTCAGTACAATCAGAAGCTGAGCGTAGTCGAATCGCTGCAGCGCTCGGAACAGATTGAAGAAGATCGAGATGAACCCCGGGAACTGAATCAGGGTGTGCAGGATCACGAACCAGGTCAGGAACGCCATCGTGGTATGCGGCATCCACAGCGCGGCGACCAGCCCCAGCACGATAATCTGAAACATTCCGGCGAGCGCGTGAAACCATATGAAGAATTGCGCATAGCCGATAGCCCGGCCGGGCTCCTTCACCCGAAATTCGGCGAAATATTTCACCATCGCCTGCCCGGTCCCTAGATCGAGCAGGGTGAAAAAGAACAGCATGAACTGAGTAACCGCCGCCCACGCTCCACGCGCCTCCAGAAATGGGTTAACGAAATTTCGTTCGATATAGAACGTGACAAGGAAGTTGAACGGAATCATCACGAACAGCGCGAGCAGGTAGTTGTAAAAGAACCCGGACAGAGGGCGATGGAATCCGACGATCTCCCATCGTTCATCGCCCCGGTTCTGCGTGGTCGCGGATTCATCGGGAATTGCAGCCGCTGCACCGAGTGAAGATGGTCTTGGATTCGAAGATTCTCGCGTCCGATAGAACTGCACCAATTGCTCGGGATGTTTCAGGCTGTAGCGTCTGACGAGCAGGAAGGAGACTAGGAATATCGTGAACATCGACGCGAAGATCGCAGCCATCACGACAATCTGCTGCGCATCAGGTACCGGTGATGCGACCCAATCGCCATACGTGACTACCTGCACGCCTGCTGATGAGCGCGAGAGCGCGTAGAGCAGCCAATTGAAATATGCCCAGCGCTGGAAGTCGTAGTTTTGCGCGTTGCGAATACCGCTCAAAAGTTTGCGATAACTTGCTATTCGAGAACGCTGGTCTCCCTGCCGCAGCCAGACGTTTAGGACGTAAATGATGCCTTTGCCGGATCGCAGTTCGATCAACACGGGGGTATGCGGTCGTACCGGATCTTTAGCGCCGGTCGCGACCAGCACCTGCGCCGCGCCGGAAACGGTCAGCAGCGAACGTTCGTGTACGCGCACCGCCGATTTCCAGCTAATCTCGCTCTTCAGAGGATTGGTTCCGCTTCCGACGTACTGGATTATCGCTGCGTATCTTTCGATCTCCCTCGCGTGTGCCGGCCCCGGAGGGACGTTGACAGCGCCGGTCTCCCGGACGGTACCGCGCGTAAGATAATCGAGGGATGCGGGATTCGTGTTCGGCCCGGTGATGACGACGAGGCCCATTCCGGATTCGACCCGATCGCGAATGCCGTTCAGGTCAGGGCCAGATGACGGGAGCCGATCCTCGAAGACCGCGGCTTGAGCCACATCGATGTTGCTTACGGCATATGTCGAAGGGTCCAGGCTTAGTCGCTTCAGGACGAGATTTTCGGTTCCGCTGAAATAGAGCTTGAAAGGTGCCTCTGGTTTTGCGGCAAAAGCAGGGATCGTCGTGCAGACAATCGCGCAGATGAGGATCAGCGCGAGCGAGCCGACTTTCGCTGCGGCTTTTATCGACCGTGGCGGATCGCGCCGCAGGCGAAGGAGTTCGCCGCTGGCGAAATTCCTCCTATCGCGCGGCTCGGAGCCAAAAGTCAGCATGCTCGCTCGATTGTGGCGTCCGGGAATGCAAAGCGGCTAGATAGTACAAGACGATCAATTCAAAATACACGCAGCGAAGTTGCTGCTGATGTCGCGGTCTGAAACCAAGCGGAAGGAGAACAGTCATGGATGCGATTCAGGCGATTATGACGCGTAAGGTGCAGCGCGCTTTTTCCAATCGCGCAGTTGACGATGGCCAGCTCTCCACTATTGTCGATGCGGGCCGCCATGCGATGAGCGCGCGCAATCTTCAACCCTGGCGCTTCATCGTGATCCGGGAACGCGCCCGGCTGAAGGAGATCGGTGAGCTCTGTTCGACCGGAAAATTTGTCGCTGAGGCGCCCAGCGCGGTTGCTGTGCTGAAGGATCTCGGGAACACCCGTTGGGCCGATGTGGACTGCGCTCAGGCGGTGCAGAATATGGCCGACGCTGCGTGGGCGCTTGGGCTCGGCACCTGCTGGGTGGGCAACTTCGATGCGCAAAAGATCTCTGCAATCCTTGGAGTTCCGGATGGATGGAGCATCTTCACGATTCTTCCCTTCGGATATGCTGATTCGAAGAAACCACCCGAGGCCAGGCCGCTGAAAGCGCGCGGCGAGGTTGTTTTTCAGGAGCGCTTTGGTCAGTGACCCGTGGCTGATAGCGCTCCGACGGCGCTCATCCATTTGTTAGAATGTTTAAGCGAGCTTTGAGGTTGAAGAACATGCCAATCCGAGAGCAGAAACCGAGCGATGCGCATCAGACACTGAAGGGTACCCCGGGTGCCATTTACCTCGACGTGAGGACAGAAGCCGAGTTCGCGCAGGGTCACGCGGCCGGAGCGATAAATGTTCCCGTGGTATTCATCAAGGGTCCCGGTCAGATGCAGCTAAATCCGGACTTTGTTGAGATTGTCGAAAAGATTCTTCCCAGGACTCAGACGATTGTGATCGGATGCCAGTCCGGCGGACGCTCAAGACGCGCGTGCGAAATCCTTGAGGAGTCGGGTTACAGCGAACTGGTAAACGTGATTGGTGGATACGGCGGGTTGCGCGATCAGACCGGCAACGTGGTCGTGCCCGGGTGGCGCGAAGCCGGGCTCCCGGTATCAAGCGAACTTGAAGACGCATCGTACGCCTCAATTCGCAAGCGAGCCGGTCTCTGATGCCTATCAGACTAAATCGCATATACACCCGCACCGGCGATGGCGGCACAACGGCCCTGGTCGGTGGCCAGCGTGTGCCCAAGGAACATGGCCGTATCGAAGCATACGGCACGGTCGACGAATTGAATTCGATTGTCGGAATCGTGCGCACTTTCCTGATTGACAGTGTCGCAAAGCTCGACGCTGATGGTCCCTGGTACTCGGAGATGCTGCGGCGGATTCAGAACGAGTTGTTCGATGTCGGCAGCGAGCTGGCAACTCCGATGAGCGCTGAATACGAGGGAATGCATCGGATGGGGGCGCCCGAAGTCGATCTACTCGAAGCCGAGATGGACAGGATGGAGAAGGTGCTTCAGCCGCTCAAGTCGTTCACGCTTCCCGGCGGTGGCATTCTGAACGCGTTTCTTCATCAGGCCCGAACAGTATGCCGGCGCGCGGAGCGGGTGCTATGGGCGCTCAGCCGTGAAGAACCCATAAACGAAAAATTAATCGTTTACATTAATCGCCTGAGCGATCATCTGTTCGTGCAATCGCGATGGGTTGCGCTCAAGCTTGGAGAACCGGAGTTTCTTTGGGATCGGGGGCTTCGCCTTAATGATCCCGAAATGAAGGCCGCATTTCGAAGGGCCGCTGCTGCCCGCGCGACGGCGCGAAACCGCTCGGCAAAATCCAACTGAACCAGGAGTCAGGATGAATTCCGAGAATCGGCTCTACCTTCGCCAGGCGCAGATCGGTCCGATGGCGAACTATGTTTATCTCATCGGTGACGCGACCGCTCGCAAGGCGGTTGTTGTCGATCCCGCATGGGACACCAATGCCATTTGCGACTTTGCCGAGCGTGAAGGTTACGAAATCGAGAAAATCCTGATCACTCACTATCATCCCGATCATCTGGGCGGCCGTATGATGGGACACAGTGTCGAGGGCGCCGCGGAGATGCTGCGGCGGGTGAAGGCAAAAGTCTACGTCAACAAGCTCGAAGCCGAAGGCGCGAGAAAAGTGGCGGGACTGTCGGATAGCGATCTGGTCAAAGTCGACGCGGGCGACAAGTTCAAAATTGGCGACTTCGATCTAACTTTCATCCATACGCCGGGCCATACGCCGGGCTCTCAATGCTTTCTCGTCGAAGGCAACCTGATTTCCGGAGACACACTATTCGTCAATTCATGCGGTCGCGTGGACTTGCCAGGATCCGATCCCGAGGCGATGTACCACAGCCTGAACACCACTTTGAAGTCGCTCGATGACTCTACCGTCGTGTATCCGGGTCACGCTTATTCGTCCGAAGCGAGCACCACGATTGGCGATCAAAAGCGACACAACATGTATATGCGATTTCCCACCCTCGACGAGTTTCTTGATGCGATGGGTTACTCGCGGCACTAGCGACTGATTCAGGCTTCTCGCAGGATGCCGACCGACCTGGCAAAGCTGCGCAAGCAGGCGCAGACGCTGCGCGAGCAGCTGAATCATCACAGCTACCTTTATCACGTCCTCGATGATCCCGAGATGGCGGATGCCGAATACGACATCCTCATGCGCCGGCTGGAAGCGCTCGAAGGCGAGCATCCAGAACTGGTAACACTCGATTCGCCGACCCAACGAGTCGGCGCCGCTCCGAGCGCGAAGTTCGCCGTCGTCAGGCATCGGAAACCGATGCTGTCGCTCGCAAATGCGATGAATGCGGACGAGATGGTCGAATTCGACAAGAGGATAAAGCGGCTGTTGCGCAGCGATAGCGATATCGAATACGTCGCGGAGATCAAGCTCGATGGCTTGGGAATCGAGCTGGTCTACGAAGACGGTGTGCTGGCGAGCGCTTCAACTCGTGGTGATGGCGAAAACGGCGAGGACGTCACCGCGAACATCCGGACCATAAGATCCATTCCGCTGAGGCTGCGCAAACCCGAGACCGGCAGGATTCCAAAGCTGCTCGAGGTGCGCGGCGAAGTGATTTTCCCCAAAAAAGCCTTTCAGCGGCTCAACGCGGACAGGGAAGCGCGTGGCGAACCTGTGTTTGCGAATCCCCGCAATGCCGCCGCGGGATCGCTTCGTCAGCTCGATCCGAGAATCACCGCATCACGGCCGCTGGATGTTTTTCTCTACGCGCCAGGTGTGATCGAGGGCGTGGAATTCCATTCGCAGTGGGAATTTTTGCAGGGACTCCGCGCCCTCGGCCTACGCACCAACGGCGAATCCAAGGTCTGTCGTAATGTTGACGCGGTGCTTGATTACTGGAACCTGCTGACCGACAGGCGCCATTCGCTCGACTATGATGCCGACGGCGTCGTCGCAAAAGTTAACTCCTATGCACTGCAGGCGCAGATCGGGGAGGTTTCGCGCTCTCCGCGATGGGCGATCGCTTACAAGTTCAAAGCGCAGCAGGCTGAAACCGTAGTCGAGAAAATTGACGTGCAGGTGGGTAGGGTCGGATCGTTTACCCCGGTTGCCAAATTGCGCCCGGTCGCGCTCGCGGGAGTCACGATCTCGAACGCATCGTTGCACAACCTGGACGAAATCCGCCGCAAGGACATCCGCGAGAACGACACTGTTCTAATCGAGCGCGCCGGCGATGTTATCCCGTACGTGGTTCGCGTGACCAGGCAAGCACATCCGCGCCACAGCGAATTCATGATGCCGCGGCGGTGTCCGGAGTGTGGGGCCGCGGCAGTTCATGAAGAGGGCGAGGTTGGCTATTTCTGCGTC
This sequence comes from Candidatus Binataceae bacterium, assembly GCA_030041155.1. Classification (GTDB taxonomy): domain Bacteria; phylum Desulfobacterota; class Binatia; order Binatales; family Binataceae; genus JBARDN01. The sequence continues at coordinate 15,579 of JASHOJ010000189.1, forward strand.
AATGCCAACTGCCCGGCGCGAATGCGCGAGTCAATTCGCCATTTCGCCTCCAAAGGATGTCTGGATATCGAAGGTCTCGGCGACAAGCTCGTAACCCAACTGGTTGAGCGCGGCATGATAAAGGAGCTCGATGATGTCTTCCGGCTGACTACGCAGCAGCTAGAAGAACTCGAGCGGATGGCAGAGAAGAGCGCCCGCAACGTCCTCGATGCCATTGAGAAGGCGCGTGACACGACGCTCGATCGCGTGATCAACGGACTCGGTATTCGGCACGTCGGCGAACATACGGCGCGACAGTTGGCGCTCAGGTTCAAGTCACTCCAAGCGCTTAGCGCCGCTAGCGAGGACCAATTGGTATCGGTCCGCGATATCGGTATGGAAGTCGCCCGCAGTGTCCGGGAGTACTTCGACGAGCCGAGAAATCTGAGAGCGGTCAAACGGCTCGAGCAGATCCTTCGCATCAAGACTCCATCGGAGCCATCGGGACGAGGCGCGCTGCGCGACAAATCCTTCGTTCTGACAGGCACGCTTCAAACAATGACGCGTGAGGAAGCCGAACAAAGTATAATGGTGGTCGGGGGGCGGGTGAGTGGATCGGTGAGCCGCAAGACCGATTTTGTCGTGGTCGGTGCCGAACCCGGGTCCAAACTCAAGAAGGCGAATGACCTCGGCGTCCGAGTGATCGACGAAACTGAATTGCTCAAGCTTCTGCAGGAATGAGATCCAGGCGTTCTGCCATCGGCCCTGATCTGGCACGACTACACGCGCTCGTCAGTGGCCGCGTGCAAGCGGTCGGATTCAGGTTTTCCACCTGCGCCGAAGCTGAGCGCCTGGGACTCGCGGGTTGGGTACGAAACCTTGCCTCCGGAGGCGTCGAAATCGTTGCCGAAGGAGATGAGGATGCACTAAAACAGTTGGCAGCCTGGCTGCACGAAGGACCGCCTGCAGCCTCAGTGGAACGGGTGGAGGAGGATTGGGCAGAGTATCGCAGCGAATTTCGGCGCTTCGAAATCAGATAAGATAAGACCTCTTTCACAACTGTCCAGTATTAGCTATACTTCAACTCTGCGCGATTTTTAGAGTTTCCAGCAAGCGAAACACGCCAATGATCTCGGCATCGACACGTTTTTCAGGTTAAGGAGAGTTAACTGAGATGGCAGTTCCACCTGAGGCGGCCGGACAGGCCGCCGATTCTCAAGGCCAGCGTGACTCTGGGGGGGTGCGAAAAGCTCTTCAGCGTCGCGAACGGGTCGTTATTCGATTTGTCGGCGATTCTGGCGATGGCATGCAGCTCACCGGGATGCAGTTCACGACCGAGTCGGCCCTCGCCGGCAACGACATAGCCACCCTGCCTGATTTTCCTGCTGAAATTCGCGCTCCCGCCGGTACTCTGGCCGGGGTCAGCGGATTTCAGCTTAATTTTGCGAGCAATCAGATATTTACCGCCGGCGACGAACCCGACGTGCTTGTTGCGATGAACCCCGCGGCTCTCAAGGCCAATCTTGACGACGTCCCGGCCAACGCCGTGATTATCGTTGATCGCGAGGCATTCACCGAGGCGAATCTCAAGCGCGCGGGTTACAGTTCGAACCCGTTGACCGATCATTCGCTGGACAAGTACCAGGTGATCGAGGTCGATGTCACGAAGCTAACGACTCTGGCGGTGAAGGGGCTCGGCCTCAATAATCGCGCTGTCTTCCGCTCGCGCAATATGTTCGTTCTCGGCCTGCTTTCGTGGCTGTATCAGCGGCCAACCCAGAGCACGATTCAATATCTCGAAACCAAGTTTAAGAAGACTCCCGACGTTCTTGAGGCCAACCTTCGCGTCTTCAAGGCAGGGTTCAACTACGGTGAGACGACCGAACTGTTCACGTCCTCGTACAGCGTGCCGGCGGCGCAAATCCAGACCGGGCTCTACCGCAATATCACTGGTAATACGGCGACCGCCCTGGGATTCGTCGCAGCAGCGGTGAAATCGGGAAGGCCGCTGTTTCTTGGCTCATACCCGATTACACCGGCTAGCGACGTTCTGCACGAACTCGCGGGATTTAAGAATTTTCCGATTTATACCTTCCAGGCCGAGGATGAAATCGCGGGCGCTGCCTCCGCAATCGGCGCGGCGTTCGGCGGTGCGATCGCCATCACCACAACCTCAGGCCCGGGAATGAATCTCAAGGCTGAGGCGGTGGGACTTGCGGTCAAGACCGAGCTGCCGATGGTGATAACCGATATTCAGCGCGCCGGTCCCTCCACCGGAATGCCGACCAAGCCGGAGCAGGCCGATTTGCTCATCTCTATGTACGGTCGGCATGGCGAATCTCCAATCGCGATCATCGCGGCGTCCACGCCAGCCGATTGCTTCGAGTGCGCCTATGAAGCGGTCCGAATCGCGGTTAAGTACATGACACCGGTGATTCTTCTCACCGATGGGCAGCTCGCCAATGGTGCCGAGCCTTGGCTGTTACCCAGCGTCGACAGTCTGCCGCCGATAAACGTCGAGTTTCGCACCGATCCAAACGGCTTTCTCCCTTATTCTCGCGACGAGAAGACGTTGGCGAGGCCGTGGGCGATTCCCGGCACACCGGGACTGGAGCATCGCCTCGGCGGGATAACCGGCGAGAATCTGACCGGCAATATCAGCTACTCTCCAGCCAATCACGAGCTGATGATTCGCACCCGCGCTCGAAAGATCGCGTGCATTACGCAGGAAATTCCGCCGACCGAGGCCTTCGGCGAACCGACCGGCGGTGATCTGGTGGTTCTCGGATGGGGCTCGACCTTCGGTCCGATTCGCGAAGCCGTCAAGCAGGTTCGCGAAAAGGGCAAAAAGGTTTCGCATATTCATCTGCGCTATCTTAATCCGCTGCCAAAGGATCTCGCCGAGACATTGCGCAAATTCAAAACCGTACTGGTTGCGGAAATGAACATGGGTCAGCTTTTAAAGTTGATTCGCGCCGATTACCTGATCGACGCGGTCGGCTTCAACAAAATCCAGGGACGGCCCTTCAAGGTCAGCGAACTGGTCAACCGTATCAATCGTACACTGGAGGCATAAGTGCGATGGCGACCGCTCTGACCCGCAAGGATTTCGTTTCCGACCAGGAGGTCCGATGGTGCCCCGGATGCGGTGACTACGCGATCCTGGCCCAAGTGCAGAAGACGATGCCCGAGTTCGGCATCGAGCCGCACAACGTTGTCTTTATCTCCGGGATCGGATGCTCGAGCAGGTTCCCGTACTACATGAAAACGTACGGTTTCCATACGATTCATGGGCGAGCCCCAGCGATCGCGACCGGCCTGAAAGTCACCCGGCCCGATTTGGATGTATGGGTGATTACCGGCGACGGTGACGGTCTGTCGATCGGCGGCAACCATCTCATCCACGTGCTGCGCCGAAACGTCGATCTCAAAATCCTGCTCTTCAACAATCGCATTTATGGATTGACCAAAGGCCAGTACTCACCAACTTCCGAAGTCGGCAAGATCACCAAGTCAACTCCAGCGGGGTCGGTGGATTTTCCCTTCAATCCGATCACGGTGGCGCTCGGTGCGCACGCGACTTTTGTTTCGCGGACTATCGACGTCGAGCAGAAGCATCTCGGCGAGACCCTCAAGCGCGCACACCAGCATCGCGGCGCCTCGTTTATCGAGATTCTGCAGAACTGCAATATCTTCAACGACGCCGCTTTCAATGACGTGAGTGACAAAGGAATCAAGGCTGATCATCAGCTCGTTCTGGAGCATGGAAAGTCGCTCATCTTCGGTAAGAACCGGGATAAGGGTATCCGGATGAACGGGATGCGGCCCGAGGTTGTCACGCTGGGGCAGGGCGGCGTCAGCGAAACAGACCTCGTCGTTCACGACGAGACCAATCTAGCGCTTGCTTTTATGCTCGCCAATTTCGACGCTCCTCTACCCACGCCGGTCGGGGTTTTCTATGCGACATCGCGCCCGACCTATGACGGTGCGATGAATCAGCAACTCGCCGACGCGAAAGCAAAGCAGGGAGCCGGCGATCTGGAAGAGCTGCTCAAGCGCGGCGATACCTGGACCGTCAACTAGGACGCGAGAATCTGCAAGATCCTGAAAGAGGCCCGGCAGCCCGGGCCTCTTTCGTTTAGAAGTTAGTTCTTTTGAACAGCCGCTCGGGAATCAATTTCAGCGCTCCCATGATTGGACGCCAATACCAGGGCACATAGACTACCTCGGCTCTTCGCCGATACGCGGCGTAAATTCGATCAGCGGCGCTCTCAGGCGATACCGTCAGCATCGCCCCTTCGCGTCCCCACGTCATCCGCGTATCCACGGTCCCGAGCTTGACCGTCATTACATGAACGCCACTGCGCTCCGTTCTGCCGCGCAGTCCCTGGGTGAAAGCGTGCAGAGCGGCTTTCGCCGAACCGTACACATAATTTCGAGCTCGGCCGCGGTCCCCGGCAACCGACCCGATGACGATGAAAAATCCATGTTTCTGCGTTTCAAGGATTCTCGCCAACAGAGTCAGCAGAGAAACCGCTCCCGTGAAGTTCTGATGAATTGTGGAGAGAGCCGCGCCTGGGGCGACCTGCGCTGCATCCTCGTCGCCCAGGGTTCCGAACGCAAGCACAACGCCGTCGAGTCCGCCAAGCTCGGAGACCACGCGCTGCACAAATTCCCCGTGTGAGCTGAAATCCGCCGCGTCGAAGCGGCCCGATAGAGCATCCACTCCGTTTCGCACCGCCAGATCATTCGCGATCCGCTGCGCCTCCCCGCTGTCGCGAGCGGCAAGATATAGGGATGCGCCGTCTTGAGCAAAACGGCCCGCCAATAACCGTGCTATTGGACTGGTCGCTCCGAGGATCAGAACTCGCATGATGCGAACTTCAGCTTCCGACCGGCGGCTATTGCGGCGACAAACCGATACGCCGGGCGAGGCTTGAGGAGAACCGATTACTCGGATCTGCGGACACCTTCACCTGCTGCCACTCAGCGAGTTTTGGGTACATCGCCGCGAACGTTTCAGCCCGCATGCGAGCGTCCTTGGCAAGGTAGACCCGACCACCCCGCGAGAGCACCATCGCATCCAATCGCTCAAGGAACTCCATCAGTCCATCGGCGACCGGAAAGTCCAGTGCGAGCGTATAGCCAGGTATCGGGAACGAAAGCATCCCTTGTTGTTGGCCGAACTTCTTTAGCACCGCGAGGAATGATCCGCGTCCAGTGTTCGTGATAGCCTCCAGCGTTTCAATCAGTCCGGCCCGGCTTTCCGCAAGCGGCCAAACGCACTGATATTGCACGAATCCTCGCCGGCCATAAATTCGATTCCAGTTGCCGATGGAATCGAGCGGGAAGAAAAAGGATTCGTAATCGAAAAGCTTATGGCCGGCCGAGCGCCGATAATTAATGTAGATAGCGCTGTTGAAGGTTCTGACCATGGGTCCGCTGAGCGTGAATGCGGGGAAATTGAATGGCACCGTCGGCCGCCTCGGATGTGAAATCCTAAACGGCTGCTGGCGTTTGGAACTCGGCAGCCCATCGGGCGCGGCAAAGCTTCCAACGTCGAGTGCGGATCGCCCCAACGCAGAACCTTTGCTCAAACAATCGATCCAGGCAACTGAGTTGTCATAGATCGGATCAAATCGCTCAAATGCCTCGATTGCTTCGTCGATATTGCTCGCAACAACTGTCTCGCCCTGAAGCCATGCGCTTTCGACTCGCCGCAGAACTATCTCCGCTTCCATAATCACGCCAGTCAGACCCATTCCGCCGAGCGTTGCCCAGAACAGGTCGGAATTTTCCTCGCGAGTACAACGTCTGATCTCGCCCGAGGCAAGCATTAGCGTGAAGCTCTTTACATGTGCTCCAAACGAAGAATCGCGGTGATGACTCTTGCCGTGGATATCGGCCGCAATCGCCCCTCCCACGGTGACGAACCTGGTACCGGGCACGACCGCCGGAAAAAAGCCGCGGCGCATGAACACCTCGATTATCTCGCCCAGAGTCACCCCGGCTTCGCATCGCAGGATGCCGCTTTCGGCATCAAACGCGAGCATCCGCGAGAGCCGGGTAAGGCAGGCCACGCGATTTCCGCCATTGACCGCCGCATCGCCGTACGCGCGTCCCGAACCGCGAGCGATCACCGAGCTTGAATTGCCGGTGACAATTTCCGCTAGTTCCGAGACCTTTTCCGGCCGGTACAGATCACAGTCGAGTGCTGGAAAATGACCCCAGCCCGACAGGGTCGTGTGCTTGTAATGTACTGCTGAGCGATCCTGATCGTCGCCGGGGTTCATCGCCGCAAAGGCTAACAGGAAGCATCAGGGCTCGAAACTGGGCTGTGCCGCTGCCGCGTAGACGTGGAGATCCAGACCGCGCTTGATAAAATCGCGATCATCGCGGAGGAACAGCTAATGTCCTGGCAATCCGAAATCGACGAGATTCGCCGCCGCGCCGAGTTGGCAAAGCGGATGGGCGGCGAAGAGAACATCAAACGCCAGCACGATGGCGGAAAGCTCACCGTGCGTGAACGGATTGCAGCTTTGCTGGACCCCGGTTCTTTCCACGAGTACGGAGCGCTCGCGGGTGCCTCCAAATATGAAGGTTCCAGGATGGTCGAGTTTAGACCGGCAAATTTTGTAGGCGGCACCGGGCGAATAAATGGCCGCCGAGTGGCGGTTGGCGGCGATGACTTTACGGTTCGCGGCGGCGCCGCCGACGCCTCAATTGGGAACAAGCAGAATTATGCCGAATTGATCGCGCACGAATTGCACATCCCGATCATCCGGCTGGTTGACGGTACCGGCGGCGGTGGCAGCGTTCGCTCGCTCGACACGATGCGGCGAACCTACGTTCCCGCGGTCGCCGGCTTCGACGTGATGATGCAACTATTGGCCGAAGTCCCGGTGGTCGCGGGATGCATGGGTTCGGTCGCGGGGCTCGGTGCGGCACGCGTTGCCGCCTCTCATTTTTCGGTAATGGTCAAGCAGACAAGCCAACTGTTTGTCGCGGGTCCTCCAGTGGTGAAGTGGGGGACAGGTGAAGATCTAACCAAAGAAGAGCTTGGCGGCTCAGAGATCCATTCACACGAGAGCGGCGCGGTGGACAACGAAGCCGAAAGCGAAGAAGACGCATTCAATCAGATTCGCCGCTTCCTTTCATATATGCCTCAGAGTGCGTGGCAAATTCCTTCCCGCGCCACGCCGTCCGACGATCCCAATCGCCGCGAGGAGGAACTGCTAAGCATCGTGCCGCGCAATCGCCGCCATGGCTATGATGCGCGCCGAATTCTCGAGCATGTGATGGATCGCGAGTCGATTTTCGAAATGACGCCTTTCTTCGGTCCGTCGCTGATAACCGCGTTCGCTCGCCTTGACGGTTACGCGGTCGGAGTCATGGCGGGCGATCCGTACGCGATCGGCGGTTCGCTCGATGCCGCGGCGTCGGACAAGATGACCAAGTTTGTCGACCTGTGCGACACGTTCCATCTACCGATCGTCAACTTCGTCGATCAACCAGGATTCATGATTGGCCGCGAAGCAGAGCGCCAGGGCACAATCCGCCATGGCGTGCGTGCGATGTGCGCCGTCTATCAATGCGTGACGCCATGGGTGGCGATTATCGTGCGTAAAGTGTTTGGCGTCGCTGGCGGCGCGCATGGAAAAACCAGCGGGCTCAATCTGCGCTATGCATGGCCGTCGTCGGACTGGGGGTCGCTGCCTATCGAGGGCGGAATCGAAGCCGCGTACAAGCGGGATCTGGCGGCCTCATCCGATCCCGAAAAGTTGCGGCGCGAGCTGGAGGAGAAATTCAACGCGGTGCGATCGCCGCTGCGCACGGCTGAAGCATTCGGCATTGAGGAGATAATCGATCCTCGGGACACGCGGCCGATTCTTGTGGACTGGGTTCATCAGGCCTACGAAATACTGCCGTCTCAGGTCGGTATTCGGAGGCGAACGATGCGCCCGTAGCGCGCTCGCTTGACTCTGTCATGGTGCCGCAGTCGCGGCAGGTTCGGCGGAAGCTGATGATTCCGCGGCGGCGGTTCGTCGAATTCCCCGCGTGATCAGCAGGCTTATGATGTAAATCGCCATTCCAACAATACTGACCCAGATCCAATCCTGCCATCCGAACCGTTTCGCAACCCACAGCGTAAGCGGCGCTGATATACCAGCCCATCCGCGCGCCACCAGGCCGAAGAACGCCCAGCCCGTCGCCTGCAATGCCGGCGAAACCTCTTCCAGCGTCTCGGAGAAGTGAGCGGCCCAAGGCACATATCCGATAGCCAGGAACCCGCCGAGCGTCGCCGCGACCACTGCCATTTCACCGCGCGGTAATCCGCCCGAGGTGAAGCTCGGGACCCACCAGACCAGAAGTCCGATACTGAGAACGGCGCCCAGAATCGCGATTGGTTTGCGTATCTGCAATCGATCCGAAACGAATCCGGTCAGGACCAGGATCGCAAGATTGCAGAACCAGAAGTGAGAGTTCATTTCCGCGGCTTCCGCCGGCGAATACTTGAACACCTGCGTGAACATCAGCGGGCCGAAAGCGGTAATCGCGAAATAGAGCGTCAGGTTAGCATTTATGCCGATGACCTGAATCCATATGTCAGGATGCCTCAGCAGACGGGCGAACGCGTCACGCGTGCTTGAAGGCAGCTCGGTAGATTTTATCTTCACTCCGCGCGCTTCCATCGACGCCACTTCGGTGCGGAAAATCTGCAGGCGCAAATCGGTGCTGAGATCTTTAAGGAACAGGACGATCGGCGTGAACATCACGATCCCGAGAAATCCGGTGATCCATATCTGCGATTGCCACGTGTGATAAATCGGCAGGGTCAGTGCGGCGACCTTATTGGCAAGAAAATTTGCGCCGACCGGCCCGATCGTAAACAGCCCAAATGCCAGCGCCCGATCGACCCGCGGCGACATGTCGCGCATCAACGCCGCTCCGGCGCCGGCCATCGTTCCCGCGACCACGCTCATCAACGTTCGGATAATTACGAATGACACAATGTCGGTGATGAACAAGTTGCAGAACACCAGCACCACCGTCATACCGAGGCAGATGTCGATCAGAATCACTCGGCCGTATTTGTCCGCGAGCGGGCCGCCGAAGAACGCCGAGATGCCGGAAACCAGCACCGCGAAGGTGATGAAGTAGCCGTACCCGACCTGGCTTAGGTGCAGAAAGGGAAGGAGGAGCGAAAGAATTGGCGCCAGTTGAAATTCGTATGACGCAAGGATCGTCGCGACCACAGTGAGCAGAAGCAGCGACCATCTGTGCGCGCCGCGCGGATACTCCGACAGAGTACGCGCCGCCATGAAACCCCTCATGCCGTTTGCCAAACCTAGCTCCCTATATTGTTAATCTGAGCGCGCGCGCCGACGCTCCATACATCGGCTATTGCTCTGAGCAACCTTCTACAACCGGCAGACCCGACAACTCAAGGCATTTGATCGTCCCGCGCCGCGCTGGCGGATTCACTCTTCACCTGCTAAGACGCGCCTATTACGTTTGGTTGGAAGGATATGCGTCGCGATGGACATCTGGAGTCCGGCGGTTGGAAAAGTGCTCAGGATTACTGTGCAAGCGGGTGCGCAGGTTCAGCGCGGGGACGAGCTGATGGTTATCGAATCGATGAAAGTCGAAATCCCCATCAAGGCGCCCGCGTCCGGGACCTTACGCGACGTTCGCGTAAATCCCGGCGATCAGATTCAGCGCGGTGCTGTGCTGGCGATTTTGGATTCCTGATGACCGATTGCTGATAAATCGCCGCGCGAGCGCTACGATTCCGGAATCGCGCTCGCCCGATTGCCCCATTTCTCCCAGCAGGTGACCTGCAGTGCGGGCTTTCGCTCGGGCCGTGCCCATCGACCCTTCGGATATCCAAGCGGAATCAGCGCGAGATTGGCGTACTCGGCGGGAACTCCGAGCAGCTCATCGATCTCTTTTGCGTATGCCTGATGCAATCCCGTGATCGAGGTTCCCAGCCCGTAGGCGCGTGCGGCAAGGCACAAGTTCTGGATCGCCGGAAACATCGCGTTCTGCATCGGCTGTCCGCGCCGCGCAGGATCTTTGTACTTCTTGACGCAGCAGAAGATCATGACCGGCACATCGGATATGTGCTCCGCAAGATATCTCGCCGATCGAAGAATCCTTCCCTGCGGACTATCTGACGCGTTCGCCACCAGCTCTCGCGCGCGAGGCGTGAAATAAACTTCCCAGGCCTTGCGGTAGCGCTCGGCGACGAATGCCTTGGTTGAGGCTTCGCGCACAACCACGAAGATCCACGGCTGGCGATTACTGCCCGAGGGTCCCATCGTCGCCGCTTCGATAACTTTTACGATCAGTTCCGGAGCAACCGGATCAGGCTTCAGCCGGCGCATCGAGCGCGTCGTATAGATAGCGTCAAAAAGGTCGAATTCGACTTGTCCGTACATGGGCGCGAAATTAGCAGATTTCGCGCGTGCTTTCCGATCGATTCTGCCGCGAACCTGGCGTCAACTATCGAATTCCCAATCACCTGCGATAGACTCGGGCTGAGCATCTCCAGGGAGGTCCATCCGTGCCAGAGATAATCCTTCATCAATATCCAAACTCGCCGTTTTCCGAAAAGGTTCGCAAGATATTTGCCTACAAGCGCATCGCCTGGCGCTCGGTCGAGCAGCCGGTGATCATGCCAAAGCCGAAGCTCGTGCCGCTCACCGGCGGCTATCGGCGAATACCGGTCCTTCAAATCGGCGCCGACATTTGGTGCGACACGGCCAGTATCATTCGCAAGCTCGACGAGCTGCGGCCGCAGCCGGGTCTCTATCCTCGCGGAACGGAAGCCGCATGCCACGCGATGAATATGTGGGCGGACCGACGGGTGTTCTGGTCCACAACTCCGGTTATCTTCGAGAAGCTTGCCGCAGTAGTGCCGAAGGAGTTCATCGAGGATCGCAGCCGCATGATGAAGGGAGCGAACTTCGCCGATATCGGCAGCACCGCGCCCGATGCGCGCAGGCAACTCCGCGCGTTCCTTGAAATTCTCGATCGCGCGCTTAGCGGTCAGGACTTTATCCTCGGCGGCGCATTCAGCCTTGCCGACGCGGCCTGCTTTCATCCGGTGTGGTTCCTGCGTGCGGAGCCGAGCGCATTCGCGATCGCGCAGAAATTCGAAAATCTGATGCGCTGGTTCGCTCAAATCGACGCGATGGGTTATGGGGAAGTCAGACCGATGCAGCCGGACGAGGCGCTTGCGATCGCGCGCGAAAGTGTTCCGGTAAAAAATCTCGATAGCGCGGTCCTGGATCTGGACGGTCTGGTGCGCGGCAATCGAGTATCGGTAACGCCGGACGACTACGCATTCGATCCGGTATCCGGACGCGTGGTCATAAATACCGTCCACGAGATCGCGGTCGAGCGCGAAGATCCGGATCTCGGAACCATCGTTAATCACTTTCCTAAGATCGGATTCCGTATTTCCATTGCAAGGGAATGATTTGATAGTCGCCGGCCAGATTTGCCGAAACGTAAGTGACTTCGCAACGGTGTGATAAGCATAGCCTAAGACAGACAGGCAAATACTAAATTAGATAGTCACTTTGCCGGGGTATATGTAGTAGTTAATAAACTACACACTAAGTAAAATCGCGGCGTAACTTGGGCGAAAGAGTACGTCCATGCGTTCGCCGCTTTTCTTATCCGCTAGATCGATCCTGTCCTCGATTCTGCTGGCAATTGCGATCGTGCTTGCCGCGGAAACGGCTCAAGGCGCCGCATGGACGTTCATCGGTCCGGAGCCTGTTGCTAGTGAAGTCGCGCAGTTCGGCGGGATGGCGCTTGGACCGGCACTGCCGGATGCGAGCGGCCGAGTGACCGCGATTGTCAGCGACCCTACCTCAAGCGGACGCCTTTTTGTCGGAACTGCCGCGGGAGGGCTTTGGATGCGGGCCGACGCGACTTCCAGTTTCGAGCCTATATTCGACGCCGAGCCGACGCTTTCGATCGGGTCAATCTTTCTCGACCCCACCACGACGCCTTACCCGACGCTTTATGTCGGCACCGGCGAGGGCGACGGATCGAACGATTCCTATTACGGCGAAGGAGTGTTCGTATCATCGGATCTTGGCGCAACGTGGACTCAGCTCGGCGCGGACCAGTTCGCCGATGCCTCGATCGGCGGTATTGCGGTGAACACGACGACCAGCCCGCGCACGATTTTTACCGCGGTTACCTATGGTTCGAGCTCCAGTCGCGCGCAGGCGGGATGGATCGAAACGCAGTGGGATCAGATGGGCATCTGGGGTTCGACCGACGGCGGCGTCTCGTGGAAAACATACCCGCTCGGCACATTCGGCACCTGCTACTACTTCGCGAATCAACCCTGCCCGGCAACAGCGGTCGCGATCGATCCCGCGCTGCCCTCGAATGTTTATGCCGCTATTCAGTGGACGGGAGTATTTCGCTCCACCGACTCCGGCGTGACCTGGAGTGAATTGCCAATTCCTCAGCCGAGCGGCGGGATCGGCCGCGCGAGCATCGCCGCTCAGAACGGGACTGTGTACGCGATGATCGGAGCGGCCGACGGCGTCGAGTACGACGGCTTTTACAAGTCCACTGATGGCGGCGACTCGTGGACCGCCGAGACGGTTCCCTCCGCCGCGCTCCAAAGCGGCGCGACGCTCGACGGCATCAGCTCCGCCGACGATTCGCAGTCGCAGTTCGATCAGGTTCTGGCGCTCGATCCCGCCGATTCGTTGGCCGACACAGTCCTGTTTGGCGGCGTCGGAATCTACCGTTCAGTTGATTCCGGAGAAGACTGGACATTTCTCGCGCCAAGCGGCGGAACATATCCTTACCAGCACGCGATCGCGTTCGATCCTTCCAATCCGCACAGTTTTTATCTTGGCAACGACGGTGGCGTGTTCTATTTCGATTCAAACGCCGCCTCATGGTCGGGACTCAACGCCAGTCTCGGCGCGGCAGACGTGCAGTCGGTTGGCCCGCATCCGACGGACAGCTCAATTGTGCTTGGCGCCCTGGCTGACAACGGTACCGCTCTCTACTCGGCCGAATCTTCATCGCTCTCGTGGACGCAGGTTGACGGACCAGACGGCGGCATGGCGCTGTTCAACCCGCTGAATCCGACCGTCGCGTATCACACCTTCGCAACTACCGATGCGGGGCCCGAGATCGCGGTTTCGAGCGACGGTGGCGAGTCATGGATCGCCGATGCGCCGACCTCCGCGCTCCGTTCCGCGCTTGCGGCGAACGACGACGCGGGCGCGGCATTCCTTCCTCCGCTTGCCGCCGATCCAGCCACGCAGGGCAGGGTGTATTTCGGCGCTCATTCGATCTACGTGTCGAGCGACTCCGGCTCGTCCTGGACCGCGGAGACCAGCCAGGACCTGACCGGCGGATGCAACAGCGGAGAGTGCGCGATCGAGGACATCGAAATCGCGCCCTCCGACGACACCAAGGCATATGCGCTCGCGATGGAGACCAACACCACCACGGTTCCGACGCCGTTTCGTCTGATGACCACCAGCGACGCGAATGTCGAGGTCGATGCGAGCTACCCCGAAGGGGCGACGTGGCATGATGTTACCGCGAACCTGTATCCGCTGGTGCTGCCGGCCGACACGCAGGCAACCGGCGTCGCGATCGATCCTTACGACTACGAGACCGCCTATCTGAGCGTCTCGGGATTCACCGCCGCTACCGAGATCGGGCACGTGTTCGTCACCCATGATTTCGGCGTCACTTGGTCACAAGCTGACGGAAATCCTGACAATGAGATTCCCCCGCCCGCGAATGCGCTGCCGGATATTCCAGTGCTCCGGATTCTGGTCGATAGCGGCGACTCGACCGGCAACACGCTCTTAGCCGCGACCGATATCGGCGTCTTTCAGAGCACCGACGGCGGCGCGGATTGGACCGCGTATAATCTTGGCGTGATTCCGGCGGTGCCGGTGTTCGATCTCGAACAGAATCAGTCAGGATCGATTTTCGCCGCTACCTTCGGGCGTGGCGTGTTCGAGATAGCCGGCACCGCATCCGCGACTCCGACCCCTTCACCCTCCGCGACGCCGACGAATACGATCCAAGCCACCCCGAGCGAGACGCCGACCATCAGCCCGACGCCGAGTGTGTCGCTAACTCCGACCTTTACCCCTTCACCCACGCCGTCACCTACCAGGACCATAACTCCGACGCCGTCACCAACCGCCACTGTTTCTCCGACGCCGACCGCAACCGCTACTCCGACGGCGACCGCAACTCCTGCCGATCCTCCCACGCCGACCGAGACCCCTACGCCGCTTCCCACTCCAGTGGATGCGGCGATAGCGCGCCAGCCGCAGAATCTGAATTTCGGCAACGTGTTTCTGGGCGCGGCTCCCAAAATCCGTACCGCGAAAATTGTGAACCAGAGCAAGTTCACCGTAACCCTCGAAAGCGTCGCAATCTCCGGCGACTATGCGCTCGCTCCGGGCGGCAGCAACTGCGGCGCGATCCTCGGACCGCATCAGCGATGCAGCTACGCGATTTTGTTCTCTCCGACCGCGGCCGGACACCGCTATGGATCAATGCTGATTTACGACAACGGCAAAAAGAGCCCGCAGCAAATCAGGCTCGTTGGCACAGGCAAGATTGCGAAAGCGAAAAAGCAAAAAAAAGCGATAGTCGCGGCAACGAGCCGCGGCTATCGATGATCGATCTCGGGAGCTAGTTTCCCTTGGGTAGTCCGAGCACCCGCTCGCCAATAATGTTGTGCTGAATCTCGCTCGTGCCGCCCGCAATCGTGAGCGCGCGCGACGACAGCATCCGATACGCCCACTTGCCTCTATCCATCGCAAACGGCGCCTTAAGTTCGAGCTGCGCATACGGCCCCAGCAGTTCCATCGCGAACTTGTTCATCCTGAGGTTCAACTCGCTGGTGCCGAGCTTCAGCACCGATCCCTCCGGCCCCGGCGGCAGTCCCTTGAGCCTGCGCGTGAGCTGCCGATAACCGGTGTACTTGAGCCCGAGCGCTTCGCACGCAAAAGCGCCAATCTTCTGGCGCACGCTGGAATGATCCCACGCGCTGCGCCCATTTATCTGAACCGCGCGCGCCAGCCGCGCAAGGTCTTTCACCTCGCCAAGGATATCGCGTCCGCTGCCGATTCCCGATCGCTCGAACATCAGCGTCGTGATCGCGACCTGCCATCCCTGATTCTTCTCTCCCACCAGGTTCGCCTTGGGAACCTTTACGTCTTCGAAAAACACCTCGTTGAAATTCGCGTCGCCCGTGATCTGCACCAGCGGCCGAACTGTCACGCCCGGCGAGTGCATATCCACGATTATGTAGCTGATGCCCTTGTGCTTCGGTGCCGTCGGATCGGTGCGCGTCAGCAGGATACAGCGGTCGGCATGATGCGCGTCGGAGGTCCACACTTTTTGCCCGTTGATAATGAAGTAGTCGCCTTCCTCGACCGCGCGCGTCTGCAGCGACGCCACGTCCGATCCCGCGCCGGGTTCCGAATAACCCTGACACCAGATCTCCTCGCCCGAAAGAATTTTAGGCACGTAGCGCTTCTTCTGCTCCTCGGTGCCCCAATGAATCAGCGTCGGACCGACCAGCATTATTCCGAGGCTGTTTACCAGTTGCGGCGCGGCGGATTTACCGAGCTCCTCGCTATAGATCAGTTGCTGCGTGATGCTCGCGCCGCGGCCGCCGTACTCCTTCGGCCAGCTTATTCCGACCCATCCGCCGGAGTGCATCTTCTTGTGCCATGCGAGGCGGCGCTTCCAGTCGTCGCCTCCGCCTTCGCGCATCGGGCCCAGGTCGTCGTCATCGGCGTCAGCGCCTCGCGCGGGAAGATTGGCCTTAAGCCAGTTATGAAACTCCTGCCTGAACGCTTCGTCTTCGGCGCTGAACTTGAAATCCATCACTCCTCCGGTATGAGGCCGCGGTTTTCGCGTGCCTGGCCGCGATTGATCTCGTCGTCCGGCTCTCCGCGCGCCTAACGGATGTTATATAAGCCCGCCACGCAATAGCGCGCAACATTGCGGCATCGCCGCTGCCTTGCCTGGAGCGGCCGATGCGAGCGGCAGCAAAGAATGGCGGCGATGCTATTTGGCGAGAATCGGCGTCGATACCGCCGTCTCTCGCGCGCCGCTTTCCGCACCCCCGAGATAGCGCCGCGAAAAAATCGCCAGCTCGCGCGCGATCGGGTCCGGGCTTTGCTCGAGATTGTGCAGCATCGATTCCTGATCCTCGCGGCTTCGATTCTGTCCGAGCTTGAACTTACCCTCCATTCGGTCAATCTCAATTACGAAGCCGACGATCTTTTCGATAAGCCGCTCGCGAAAATCCGCCGGCAGGATTCCCGGCCACGGCTCCGCCATCGGCGATTCGTAAATCGCGATCATTCGATCGAGTAGGCCCGCCATCCACGCGGCATCGTCGATCACACGCGCGCGCCCGTAAACGTGAACGGTCGCGTAATTCCAGGTCGGAACCGCCGGCGAGACCGTGTACCAAGTGGGCGAGATATAGGCGTGTGGCCCGCTGAAAATCGAGAGAACCTCGCGCTTGCCATCGAAGGATTTCCAATGCGGATTCGCGCGCGCAAAGTGGCCGGCCAGCCGCGGGTGCTTGCGTTCCAGGCTATCGAGAATCAGCGGCACCTGCGACGCGAACAGGCCGTCGCCGGTTTGGGACATGACCGTCGCGAAACTGTGCTTCGCGATAAACTCGCGCAGGGTCGCCTGATCCGAAACTTCAAACGCCTTCGGCACGTACATTGATTCCTCCTGTGGCTGCCGCTCGCGCTCCTGCCGCGCGTCGATACACCTCCGGATCGAACCGCTCCATCAGCCGCTCGGGCGCGGGCGGCTCGGTGAATCCGAATTTCCTATACAGTCCGTGCGCGTCGCGCGTGCCGAGCGTCCATCGCCGGAGGCCCTGCAGGTTCGGATGCGCCATCACCGCTGACATCAGCGCCTTCGACAAGCCGCGTCCGCGATACTGCTCGAGAATAAAGACATCGGCCACGTAAGCGAACGTCGCGTAGTCAGAAATCACTCGCGCCATGCCGATTTGCGCCTCGCCATCGTAAATTCCGAAGCAAAGCGATTCCCGGATCGCGCGGGCCACGGTCGGGCGCGGTATGTTCTCGCTCCAGTATGCGTGCGCGAGGAATTGATGAATTACGTTCAAGTCCAGCAGCGATACGTCGGTGCTGATTAGAAATTCGCCCGCGCGCCGCTCGAACGGTTCGCCGTCATGGGCACGCGCCGAACCTCGCACGCGTTCATCTGGCGTCCGATACTCGCTCACATGAGGCGGCGGTGCGATTTTCGGGTCGAGTCGCGCGTCGGCAATCTCCGAACGCGCCGTCATCTTGAGCGGAATCACTCCCGCCCAGACCGGCAGCGCATAGTCCGCCTCATCGTCGAGTGCTTCGCCGGTGCGGATTTTCGCCGACGCCTCATCGATCGGGAGTTCGAGCACCAGCGTCGTCGCCGTCTCTTTTTCATTTGGTTGGCGTACGCTGTTCCATCTGCCGGGCGCTATGTGCTCGACCAGCGCGCGCAGCGCAGCGATCTTCCGCGCGCGATCCTCCAGCCGCCGCGCGCGCCCGAAGATTACTGCGGACCGGTAATTCACTGACTGATGGCGTGCCGACCGGGCAAGCACGAGTCCATCGATCATCGTGACCGTCACGCAGATCTCCGCCGCGCCATCAGCGGTGGTATTAAGCATATGGTTTGCCGCTGAGCCGTGGATAAACAGCCGATCGGCTATACGCGCGTGCAGCGTCGGCAGCACCACCGGAGCCCCATCGGCGATAAAGCCGACGTGCGCCACCATCGCGCGATCGAGGATCGCGTAAACCGCCTCGCGTTCGTAGCGCGCGCGCTTCGCCATCCGCCTGATAGCCGTGCGCTCGGTCTTCTTCAGTTTTCTGTTTCCAGGCTCTTCGGTTTCGGGACCGTCGTGGGTGGGGGATGTCGTCTTCACGTCTTTTAGTCTCCGCTTGCTCTGCCTTTACCATTTTGTAATAGTACAAAATGATGAACGTATTAGTACGTTATCAGATTCGCGGAAAATCAGGCAAGGAGATCGCGGCCAGTATAGAAGACGCGATCCGCTCGGGCCGGCTCGGCCCCGCCCAGCGCCTTCCGCCGATTCGCGATTTGGCGGCAAACCTGCGCGTCAGCCCGGCTACCGTCGCATCCGCCTATCGCGCGATGCGCACGCGGGGGCTCATTCGTGGCAGCGGTCGGCGCGGCACCGTGGTTAACCATCGCCCGCCGCTTGCCACACCGATTACTCCGGCGATTCCAGCGGGGGTGCGCGACCTCGCAAACGGAAATCCTGATCTCGCGATGCTGCCACGGCTCGGCGAAATCGTAGGCCGCCTCGAATGCCCGCCGCGCCTCTATGGTGCGGCGGCAAATCGCGAGGATCTGCTGCGCCTCGCCAAACGGCAATTCGCCGCGGACGGGATCGCCACCGGCGAGGTCGCGGTGCTGAGCGGCGCGATGGACGCGCTCGAGCGAATCCTCACCGCCCATCTCAGGCCCGGCGACGCGGTGGGTATTGAGGATCCGAGTTACAGCGGCACTTTGGATTTGATCGCGGCGCTCGGCTATGCGGCGGAGCCAATCGCGATTGACGAGTATGGGCCGGCGCCGGCCGCGATCAAATCAGCGCTCAAAGCCGGCGTTCGCGCGGTCGTCATCACTCCGCGCGGACAGAACCCGACCGGCGCGGCGCTCGACCGCAAGCGCGCGATGGAACTCCGCGCCGCGATGGCGGCGAATCCCGAGTTGTTGATCGTCGAAGATGATTTCGCGGGACCGGTTGCCGGCGTTCCCGCGATGACCGCGATCGACCGCGGACGCGAAAGGTGGGCTATCATCCGCTCGGTCTCGAAAGCGCTCGGCCCCGACCTGCGAATCGCGATCACAACCGGCGACGCGCTTACGATCGCGCGGGTTGAGGGAATGCAGCGGCTCGGCCCGAGATGGGTCAGCCATATCCTGCAGGAAGCGCTGGTTGCGATTTGGTCGGATGCGAAAATTGCGCGGACGGTGAAGCTCGCGTCGCGCACCTACACCGAGCGGCGCGAGGCGGTAATCGCCGCGCTGGCGGCCGAAGGAATAAAGGCCTACGGGCGTTCGGGGCTGAACGTATGGATTCCGGTGCGCGAAGAAACCACTGCGATCCAATCGCTGCTCGATTCGGGATGGGCGCTGCGTGCGGGCGAGCGCTTCAGAATCCGCGCCGGCCCGGGTATCCGCGCCACGGTGGCGGCGCTGCCTGTCGAAGATGCTCCGCGGCTTGCGCGCGACATCGCGTCGGCTCTGCGCCCCCGCGCCCTCGCCACCGCCGTCTGACGACGGCGCCTTTCCGAGATAGGCGCGGTCAGTCTTAGGTCACCTGCTCACATCTTGTCATGGACGAGCAGCTAACATACCAACAGCATGACGCGACTAGGAAGGAAGTCTGGTCTGCTAACTTCTTGACGGGAGGGGGTTCGATGCGGTTCAAGACGATTCTGATTGCTTGCATCCTGCTCGCCGGCGTTCCGCGAAGCGTTTTGGCGCAATTGTCCCCCTTTAATATGGCTCCGGTCGACTCGATGAAGCTTCTCGCCCCCAATGTCGGATGGGCGCTGACGCCGTACATGGCGTCGGGGCCGGAGTTCGCCAACCGCATTTGGTGGACCACTACTGACGGAAGGGAATGGAAGGAGATTACGCCGTCTCTCGCCGCTCCCGCTCCGATACTGTCGGTCTTCTTCCTCGACAC
>JASHOJ010000190.1 GCA_030041155.1 Candidatus Binataceae bacterium
GGAAGGTCAAGGACGAGGACACGAGTCCCAGCCGCGTCGCGATCCGACCCGCGGGTAATCCTCTCGGGCCCCGCTCGACCAGGAGCCTAAAGATCGCGAGTCGGTGCTCATGCGCGAGCGCGCCGAGGGCTTCAATCACGCCTTGCGTTTTCATTTACGTACGATATTTCGATAGATATCGTAATGTCAAGGGCTCATCCGTGTCATATTACCGAAGGCGTGCCCGGCAAACGGCCCCGAGAATGCGAGGACCTTGATGCTCACATAGAGTGCGGCTCATGCGCGACGGGTACGGCGAAGCGGCCGGCAGCCATTACGAAAGTCGATGCGCCCATCGGAAATCGGTATTTCGCACGGCTGGTTGCGGAAGGCAATGTAGGGCGGCCTTCCCAAGGCCGAGCGTGATGTCGCGTTCTTGCCAGAACGCCTCAGGTCTCAGCAGGATACGCGTGAAATCGCGTTCGCCGCACAGATACTCCTTGCTCACTGGCGGTCGCTCGATTCCTGAATCCCACGCGATCCGATACACCACGCGCTTGCCATCCCGGAAAAAAAGGGCAGCATACGATGATCTTGCGACTTTGATAATGGTCATGGGCGCGGCGTCGATCCGGGCGATCGTGGGTATGCCGGTATGCGTCCGCGCGGCGGTTGGTTGCGATAGGCGGTAAATCCATTGCGTCTCAATCGATTCGATCTGAATCTCCTGCCTGCCCTCAACGCGCTTCTCAGCGAGAGAGGGATAACCCGCGCGGCGGAGCGCATCGGATGTTCGCAGCCGGCGATGAGTTCGGCGCTGCGCAGGCTGCGAGACTACTTCGGCGATCCCTTGCTGACGCCAAGCGGCCGATCGCTGACGCTCTCACCGCGCGGCTTGGCGCTCCTCGCACCCGTCAGGGACGCACTCTTGAGTATCGAGACCGCCCTCGGTGCGCGACCGGTCTTCGATCCGGCCGAGCTGCAGCGAGAATTCCGCGTAGTCGTGGCGGACTTTCTCACACCGATCGTCGTGCCGGGACTTCTCGCGACGATTCGGGAGTCGGCCCCACGTGTGCGGCTTCACGTCGAGCCGGTCACCGACGCGAGCGTGAGACGATTGCTGAATGGCGACGTAGACCTTTGCTATTGGCCCTACGATCTGCTGCTCTTCGGGATGGAATCACTGCCTGCGGGGTTGCGCCTTGCCGAACTTGGCCCCGCGCCGTGGATCTGCATCACGTCGCGATCTCATCACGACATCGGAGAGACGCTCACGCGGGACCGCTACCTCGCGTTACGACACGTGGTGGCGCGTCCGAGCCTGAGCGCGGAGAATGTTGAAACGGTATGGAGGCGCTTATTCGGAGTCAACCTCGACATCGTGGCTTCGACCAACAGTGTGCTCGATCTACCGTGGATCGTCGCAGCCACCGAGCTCGCGGCGACCGTACCTCAAACCTTGCTGAAGGTAGTGGCTCCGCCTCTTCATCTGCAGTGGCACCCCGCGCCTCTCCCCGTCGCGGGTCCTCAGGAATCCCTGGTGTGGCACGCGCGTCATGACACCGATGCGGGTCACGCCTGGTTGCGCAATCTCTTTACGAGCGCTCGTAGGCGGCTGGGAAGCTAGCAATAGCGGCATCCCCTCCGCGCCGGCCCGCTGTAACCGTTTCGGGGGACGCGACTTGCGGGGAGCCAGCATTACACTGCCATCGTAGCCTCGGTTCGTCTTGGTGGTCGACTCAAACAGGAGTGACAGGCGAATGTCAGATTCCGGAGCGTTGTGGGATGAAGCGACGAACGCGATAAACGCGCGCAGCCGAGAGTTTGAGTCCCGATTCTTGGCGCGAGACGCCCAAGGTCTGGTGGCGGCATACTTCGTCGAGGACTCCGACGGGCCCACTGCGTCTCCGCCCGGCGGTGTCGCACCAGTACGTGGCCACGCCGCGCTGATCGAGATGTTTACAGCGCAGTTTGCTCTCATCCGGGCGGTACACCTCGAGACGCTGCGCGTGGAGGTCTGCGCGGAACTCGCCTTCGAGCTCGGGCGCGCCCGTCTGTCGCTCACGTCGGAACAACAGGCTTGGGGCCGATACTGCGTCTTGTGGCGAAAAGCCCGCGGAGAGTGGCGCGCGAAAATCGACTTCTTCGCGCAGGATGGATGGCCCTGACGGTGAAGTGACCCTCAATGCGCCGGTTCTGCACGGATGCGGAGCTCGTGAACGTTTTGCCGATCAGTGCAATGGGTCGTCGGCCGAACGTTCTGCGACGAGTATCTGCTGCGACTGCAGATCGACGCGGCGATTCTAGAGCCACTTGGGCTCGAAGATCGTGATCGAGGGTTTTGGCGGCGCCGGTACAGCGACGTCCGATTACATCCGAGCATCGGACAGCGGAAGCTACCGGCACGCGAGCAATCACTGTCACAACAAAGTCCGCTCAAAGCGATTCCCGAGAATCCTGGCGTCCGAAGAGCGCCACCGGACCGGTTACCCGTGCAAGGGTATTGGCAGTACTGATGCGTGCCTCTACGCTGTGACTGGGAGATTGCAAATAGAGCGGCTGGGTTGCCCATCGACCCAATAGCTTGCTGTGAGAGGCAGGGGAGTCTTCATGCGAGGTAATTCAGCCGGTAGCCACCAGGCAAGTCTCAGTGCGCGCGATGGTTGGGGGCACATCTGTGCGCCGGCGGTGCATGCTGGGTGGCTCCGTGGCTTGGGGCCAGGGGGAGCGACAATGATAATCGTTCGGCTTTCGTTGGCTGCGATTGGAAGCTTGGCTCTATTGTGTACGCTAGCGCCCGCTGCGCGCGCGCAAAATACGACGCAGACGGCCCAAACACAGGACCAGCAGACGGTCCAAACGCAGGACCAGCAGACGACTGATCTCTCGGAAGTCGTTGTCACCGCGGAACGTCGTCCGGAAAAGCTCCAAGACGTGCCGACATCCGCAACGGTGCTTTCCGGCGACGACCTCGTGCAGGATGGTATCGTCAACATCACGGACGTACAGGAGGCTGCTCCAAACGTCGCGATCAACCAATACAATCGTTCAACGCTGATCAACATCCGAGGAGTCGGCATCTCTCAATCCAACCCGGATGGGGTTCCCGGTGTCGCCTTTTACGAAGACGGCGTGCTCATCCCGCACGAACTGTTCATCAATTCGTCGCTCTACGACATCAATAGCATCGAAATCCTGCGAGGCCCGCAAGGGACTCTGACGGGCCAGAGCTCTACGGGCGGTGCAGTCTACGTGACAACGCCGCAACCACAGTACGGCGAATATTCCGGTAACTTCAACCAGACGGTGGGAAACTACGATTGGTCGCAGTCGACCGGCGACGCAAACCTCGGGTTCTCAGATAACGCGGCTCTGCGAGTCGGTGCAATCCGTGATGTTCGAGATAGCTTTACCGAAAACATTGGACCCAGCGGCAAAGACCCCGGCAACGTCAACCTGAATTCATTCCGCGCCAATCTCGCGCTGCGCTCGAGTAATCAACGAGTTTGGGGGAATCTGGAATATCAGTACTACGTTTCGGATACCGGCGGCATTCTGGTGAAGAATCGCAATGATCTTGTAACGAGCAATCCGTTCATTGTCGAGGAGAACGCAAACACTTACATAAACCTGACCGGGTTTCTCACCAAGGGCGAGTTGCACGTTCGTGTTACCGATGGAATGGAGCTGCGCGCGATCACGTCGTATCAGTCCAATAACGATCATGATCGGGAGGACGGCGACGGGACGGATACCGCTCCGCCGGAACCTCTCGAGTGCCAGTTTGTCCTGGTGCCGGCTTGTAGCAACGTCGGACGCGTAGGGGGTTCGGATGCCCACTGGGAAGACATAATCAGCGAGGTGGATCTGTTCTCGACGGGTACGGGACCGCTGCAGTGGATTGGTGGCGCATTCTATCTCAATGAGGTCAACCCCTTGTGGACGGGGCGCGACAACTATAACGTCGTCAACCTAATCACCTCAGACTCGACGGTCTTGGACAAAGTGCGAACGACTTCCACGTCCACCTTTGGTCAGCTGAGCTATCGCTTTTTCGGACCATTCGAGGCGTTTGCCGGGGGTCGGGTCAATTGGGACCACGAGGCTGACAATCGCTTGGTCATCACGGGCGCGCCGCCAAGTTGGCTGGGGATTGGGACGCCGGCGGAATCCACTGCGTTTACCGGAAAGACGGGGCTCAAATACCACCAGAGCGAGGACACGATGTACTACGTGACGGCCTCGAAGGGATACAAGGCCGGAGGCCCGAATCTGTTCGCCAACACGCCGAACTTCAAACCCGAGCACAACTTCGTTTACGAGACGGGCGTCAAGACACTGCTGGACCAGCGTCAACTGCGTCTGAACGGAGATGTGTTCTACCAGGACTACAGGGACATTCAGTTCACGAGTGAGCTGAACGGCTTTCCAATCACGCAGAACGCCGCTGACGGGAAGAGCTACGGCTTGGAGCTCGAAGCGACCGGTCGTGCAAGCGACTTCGAGTACGGAGCGGGTGTGGGCTATCTGCGGTCATGGTTTGCAGCCAACACGGAGCTGGTGAATCCGGTTTCCGAAGCGAGCCAGCCTGTTGAACGCGGGGCCACTCTTCCATTTTCGCCGAAAGTGACCGCGAACGCGACGATGGCCTACAACCTACGTGTGGGGAAGCTCATCATCACGCCGCGCTTGACGTGGAGTCACGAGGATGAACAGCTCGCGACGCCGTATCCAAGCCTTGCGACGATTATCCCCTCGCGCGACATCGTGGACGCAAACGTGACTTTCGAGAGTGGCATCTGGAGAGTCCAGCCGTTCGTCACGAATCTTGCGAACCGAACCTATATTATGGCGCAAGTCCAGAACGGCTCGAACAACCTTGGTGGTATCGTCTATGGGCCACCACGGCAATACGGCGTGCGCTTCAGTGTCGATCTCGCTCCCTGAGGCGCTCGTCGCTCGCCGTTACTGTACGCGAATCAGAACGGACTTCGTTTCCAGGTAGTGCTCGAGAGACTCACGGCCAAGATCGCGACCGAAACCGGACTGCTTGAATCCGCCCGTCGGTAGCGCAGGATGGGGAATGGCCGGGGTATTGACCCACACCGTTCCGGCGCGTAACAAGGGGACGATTTGATGCACCTTGGAGATGTCACGGCTCCAGACATAGGCGCCGAGACCGTAGCGCGTGTCGTTCGCCGCCACGACGACCTCGTCGATATCTTCGAAGCGCTGTACCGTGATCACGGGGCCGAACACTTCCTCTTGGACCACTGTCATATCGTTTCTCAGCCCGACGAGCACGGTAGGTTGGACGAAAAAGCCCTTCGGGCCGATCCGATCACCTCCCGCCGCGAGCGATGCGCCATCGCGGACTCCCTGTCGAATCAATCCGAGCACGCGGTTCTGCTGTTGCTGTGAGACCAACGGTCCCATCTGGCTAGCGGGGTCGCTGCCGGGACCTACCTTGAGTCTCTTGGCGCCGTTCGCGAGGCCCTCCACGACTCGATCGAAAATCCTGCGATGAGCGTACATTCGCGATCCGGCGACGCACACTTGTCCGGCATTCATGAAGATTCCGCCCGCGGAACCCTCGAGCGCAGCATCTACGTCGGCGTCTTCCAACACGAGGATCGGCGACTTTCCGCCGAGTTCCAGAGTCACGCGCTTCAGGGTGTCGGTCGCGCTGTGATTGACGAGCTTGCCGGTCTCGACCGAGCCGGTGAAGGAGACCTTGTCAACGCCGGGATGCGACACCAGCGCATGGCCCGCGGTCTCTCCAAAACCGGTAATCACGTTCACCACGCCAGGCGGGAACCCGGCCTCTTCGACCAACTCTGCCAGGCGCAGGGTGGCGAGGGGTGTCTCTTCGGCCGGCTTGAGCACGATCGTGCAGCCAGCGGCCAGCGCGGGACCGAGCTTCCAAGCGGCCAACATGACCGGTACGTTCCAGGGCAAAATCGCCGCGACGACGCCGACCGGCTCCTTGGCGGTGAAGGCGAAGAATTGGCTGTCGGGAATGGGCACCGAGACCTGTCGGATACTGCCTTCAATCTTGGAGGCCCAGCCGGACATATAGCGGAGCACACCGACGGCCCCCATCACATTGAGGTCACGAGCGAAGCCGAACAGCATGCCGTTGTCGATGGTCTCGAGGCCGGCCAACTCGTCGGCGTTTTGCTCCACCAAGTCCGCGAGCTTTCGAATCAGCTCTTCGCGCCGATCCGGCGCCATGCGCCGCCATTCCCTCGACGAAAACGCCCGACGTGCGGCCTGCACTGCTCGATCCACGTCCGGAGCACCCGCGCTCGCCACGGTTGCAACGACCTCCTCGGTCGCCGGATTGATGACAGGAATCGTCTCTTCGGAGGCTGCCGGGAGCCACTTATCTCCGATCAGCAACCGCTTGGGCTCGCGCAAAAAGCGGCCGACTCTATCTTGTAATGCGGACGCGTTCATAGTCACCTCCACACAGACGCGGAACGGCAACGGGCTACTGAGCACCTTCTGCGAATTCTCGGCGCAGCAAGCGCGCGCCGGCCACCAACGCCCGCAGCTTGGCGAAGGCGAGCTCCCGCGGCAGATACTTCATGCCGCAGTCCGGCGCCAGGACGAGGTCCTGAGGCCCGACAAAGGGTAGTGCACGTCGCGCCCGATCCGCCACGACCTCCGGCGTCTCGACCTCTCGGCTGGAAAGGTCGATCACACCCAGCATGACCTTCTTTCCCGATAGGCCGCTCAGCACGGAGTAATCGAGCCCGGGCTGCGCAGCCTCGAGCGAAATCTGCGTACATCGACATCCGCGCAGTTCCGGCAGGAATGAGTAACCGCTCGGCCGCGCGTGGATCACCGCCGCGTATCCGAAGCAAATGTGAACGACCGTCTCTCCGACGATGCCTTCGAGGGCGCGATTGAGGGCTCTCATCCCATAGGCGCGCGCCTCCTCGGGGCGCGCTTGCAGGTACGGTTCGTCGATCTGGACGACATCGGCTCCGGCCGCGAACAAGTCATGGATCTCCTGATTGACGGCGAGCGCATAATCGTCGGCGGCCGCTTCCCTGCTCCCTCCGTAGAATTCAACCTGAGCCTGCTGCGACATCGTAAACGGGCCGGGCAGCGTGATCTTCACTCGCCGGCTGGTATGTGCCTTCAGAAATCTGAGATCTTCGACCTCCACGGCGTGCTTACGGCGGATCCGTCCCACGACGCGAGGCACCGGGTTCGGATGGCCGCTTCGGTCCAGAGCCACGCCCGGGGTGTCGAGATCGATGCCGTCGAGCGCGGTCGCGAAGCGGTTGGAATAGCTTTCCCGACGCATTTCGCCGTCCGATATGATATCTATGCCCGCTTCCTCCTGCGCCTTGATGGCCGCGAGAGTGGCGTCCTCTTGTGCTTCGGCGAGAAAGGAATCTGCTACCCGCCACAGCTCTCTCATCCGCACTCGGGGCGGAAAGCGCTTTCCCAGGGCCTCTCGATCAATCAGCCACTCGGGTTGTGGGTAGCTGCCCACGACGGTAGTTGGAAAGAGCATTTTCCTGGATTCCAAAGGGCCCGCACTCTTCACGAAGGCGCTCTGAGCCCGCCTTTCACGGACGTCGCCTGTCCGTGAACGGTAGCGAGAACGAGGAAGGTGGAGAAGACCCCTGCAATGGGACGACGATAAGGCGGCCACGCCCCGAGCCAGGCGGCGGCGGGGCCACCACGCGCGGCCGTGGGGTCGGCTATTTCTGCGCTCCGCCCTGCCCCGGTCCCGCAAGAGACCCCTTGCGGCCATTCTGAAGCATACGGTTCTCCACGACGAGCTCGCCCACGATCTGCTTTAGATGCTCATTCTCGATCTCGAGTTGCCGCAGGCGCTGCAGCTGGGCGACCTCGAGCCCTCGGTATTGCTCACCCCAGATGTGTCCGGAGGGCACGGCCGCCGGATTGTCGATCGTCGGGGTCTCGGGAATCGAAAGATCCTCTCCGGGATCACTGCCGTCGGGGTTGATCGTACGTCCAAATCCGCGAATGAGGACGGAGAATATCAATTCTATCTGCCAGTCGATGAATCGAGCGCTCCCTACCGGAAGACCCGAAAGCTGCGCGATATGGTCCGGTGAGGTCAGATTCGCCGCCGTGACGCCGCGCCACAACGCGTGCATCTCCGAGGCCGAGAAGCGTGTAACGATTCCGAGTTTGGCGACCTGCTGGAAATAGGGCTTCGCCAGCAGCTCCATCGATTCGCGGAGCTTTGGCAAGATGACCTTATGGTAGCGAGTCGACTGCGTGAGGTATTCCCACGTGATTATTCGGCCCCATTCCGGATGCTGGATGGTACTGCTCAGCAGCACGCGCAAATGAATGCGAAACTGCTCGCGCAAGTCTCCGGCCAGATCGAAACCGAGACTTCGGCCCCGCTCCAGACTCCGCCGGTACACCAGATCGACGGCCTCCGACCACAGCGCGTCCTTGGTGCCAAAATAGTAGGTGATGAGCTGAAAGGCAACGCCGGCCGCCTCCGCGATGGACCTGACTGACGTGGCTTCAAAGCCCGAATCGGCAAACGCGAGAATCGCCGTCTCGAGAAGCCTCTCGCGCGCTTCCATGTCCTTGAGCGGCCGCCTTGCGGCACGTTGCGTCTCCGAAGTCAATTTGGAAACCTCTGAGATCATTGAAATTCTACCCCGAGATCAGCGGCGACTCGGGTGGATAGAACAGAATTTCCGAGCGGATGGCGAGGTCCGCCGATCGATTACACACGATAGGGATGGCAGTGTCCATACGGAAACCTACGCGGTATCCCGGCACTTGATTTCGGTGCCGCATTCCCGATCCCGCCCGGACAGAAGACGGTCCCCGCCGAAGGCACGGGTAAATCGCCGCCTCGCGCGCCAGAGGCCTCGTCGGCTGCCTATAGTTGTGCGCCTCGCGATTCCCACGGGGCACGCCGCAGCGCGCATGCGGAACTGCACGGCAATCGAAGTCTTCCCTGCTCCGATCCCGGGCCGCCCCTGCGTCACGATGGCACAGGCACCACCGCTCGCCTCGGGAACACGCGGAGACGATTGACTGCGGTTCGGCCCACCGCGAGCGGGAGCATGCGCCAAGCAGACCTATTTTACAAGTGTCCTGTGTCGCGTGGGGTTTTTGTACAGCGCACCGCTCCGATGGAGTTCCAGGCCGGGCGCTTGAGAACGGGCAATCACGGGCATACCATGGACGTGGAGGCCCTGAAATGACCGAGCAATTTGACACCTGCGACGAGAACTTGGGCCGTCTATTCGAGAGTCTGGGCACAGAGAGCTTCGGCATCGAGTGGCTCAAATTTGTCACCTGTCATATACGTATCGCCTATTGCACGGCATTTTACCTGCCGGCGACGGGGGCTCCGTCCGTGATCGTGGCGGAAAGTCGCGACAGCCGCCTCAACGCGGCTCGAGCC
>JASHOJ010000191.1 GCA_030041155.1 Candidatus Binataceae bacterium
CGCCGGATTCGACCGCTACTATCAGATTGCGCGATGCTTTCGGGACGAGGATTTGCGCGCGAATCGCCAGCCCGAATTCAGCCAGATCGATCTCGAAATGACTTGTCCGCGGCCGGAAGACGTGCAGTCGGTCGCGGAGGGCATGATCGCGGCCGCATACCAGCGCGCGCTCGGGGTCGATATCGCGCCGCCATTTCTGCGCCTGTCGTTCGCCGAGGCGCTGGAGCGCTTTGGCATCGACAAGCCGGATCTGCGGTTCGGAGTGGAGCTCAAGAATCTCACCTCGGCATTTGCCGGCACCGAGTTCAAGATATTCGCCGAAGTGCTGGCGGCCGGAGGTTCGGTCTATGGCCTCGCGCTGCCGGGAGCGCATCAACTGAGCCGCCGGGAGTTGGATGAGCTCGTCGAGGCGACGCGCGCGGCGCACTCGATGGGGCTTGCGTGGGCGAAGGTCGGCGACACGGGATGGCAGGGGCCAATAGCGAAATATCTGGCCGAGGCAGAGCGCTCGCGCGCCGCGGCGACCGCCGATCTCAAGCCGGGCGACACGCTCCTGATGCTCGCGGGCGCGGCGGAAAAGGTTCGGCCGATTTTAGGCGATCTCAGGCTCAAGCTGGGCGCCAGATTTTCGCTCGCGGATCCGGCAGCGCTCAGGTTTCTATGGGTTGTCGATTTTCCGCTGTTCGAGTACAGCGAAGAGGAAAAGCGGCTGGTGTCGGTCAACCACCCGTTCACCGCGCCGCATCCGGACGATCTGCCGATGCTCGAATCTTCACCGGAAAAGACGCGCGCGATCGCGTACGACATGGTGCTGAACGGCCAGGAGCTTGGCGGCGGATCGCTGCGCATCCACAGCCGCGAGTTGCAACTAAAGGTGTTGGAGATACTCGGGCTGAGCCGCGAGGAGGCGCTCGATCGGTTCGGCTTTCTGCTCGACGCGCTCGGTTTCGGCGCGCCTCCGCACGGAGGGTGCGCATTCGGAGTGGATCGGCTGTGCATGATGCTGTGCGGCACCGATTCGCTGCGCGACGTGCTGGCGTTTCCAAAAACCGGCAAGGCGATCGATCCGATGAGCGGCGCGCCTACCGAAGTCGATCCGCATCAACTCCGCGAATTGTCGATAAAGGTGACCTCATGACGGTACGTGGACTGAACGTGGCGCGCGCCGCGATGGTGGCGCTTCTCGCGTGTGCGATGGCCGGTTGCGTGCCGCTTGGCGCTGACACTCTGCTTGGCGCCAAACAGACTGTCGCGGATCTCACTCCCAAGGACGTGAAGACTCACGCGGTCCGCTCGATCAAGACGATCACGGTCAATCGAATCGCGGTGATGCCGATCATCAATGCGCCGGCGCCGGGATCGCCACCGATGGAGGCCGGCGCGGGAGATGCCGTGACAGCCGAGCTCTACGGACAGATCGCGATCGCCGGCGGATGGGAACTCGTGCCGCAGGACGACGCCGATCAGGCAATGCAGAAGCTGCCCCCCACGACTCCTGCCAATATCGATCAGAACGCGCTTGCGTTTGGGCGGCTGGTTTCGGCAGACGGCGTTCTGTATGGGATGGTGGAGCGCTACAAAGAACGGGTCGGGCTGGCGTACGCCTCCGCGGAGCCCGCCGCGGTGACGTTCGAGCTCAGATTCGTGGATTTGAAGAGCAAGCAAGTCGTATGGACCGCGAGTTTCGCGAAGACTCAGAAGGCGCTGTCCCAGAACATCTTCGACCTGGTGAACTTTGTGCAGCACTCCGGCAAGTGGGTGCGCGCCAATGAGATCGCCCAGCAGGGCGTGCAGGAGGCGGTCGCCGACCTGCATGGCCGGCTGAGTCTGCAGAAGAATTTCACCCCGTTCGAGACCGGCACTTACGGAGAAATTAAGTCGGGGCAGCAGCGCTACAATCGCGCCAACGGAGCGAACGGGCTGTACTGATCGGCCGAAGATCGGCGCTTCATTGCCATGGCGAATGCGGCTTCATCCGCTGCGCCTCGGCGACCGCAGGATGAACCACGCGCCCGTCGTAGGTGTTCAGCCCGTGCCGAATCGCGGCGCTGATGCGTCCGGCCTCCAGGACTCCGCGATCGGCGATCTCAATTGCGTAGCTTAGGGTTGCATTGGTAAGCGCGTAGGTGGACGTATGCGGCACCATCGCGGGCATGTTGGTGACACAGTAATGTACCACGCCATTTTTGATGAAGGTTGGCTTGCCATGCGTGGTGGCGCGCGAGGTTTCGGACACGCCGCCCTGGTCAATTGACAGGTCGACGAGCGCGGCGCCGGGTTTCATGCGCGCCACCAGCGCTGCCGAAAGCAGGCGTGGCGCACGAGCGCCGGGGACCAGCACCGCGCCGATTACAAGGTCGGCCTGGCGCACTTCCTCTTCCAGTGTCGCGCGATTTGACATCACGGTGATCGCGTGGCCGCCCAGGAGATCGCTTAAGTAGCGCAGGCGCGATGGGTTGACATCCAGAATCGTGACCTCCGCGCCGATCCCTGCCGCGACGCGGCAGGCATTGAGGCCGGCAATTCCTCCTCCCAGGACGACGACCTTGCCTGGGCGAACGCCCGGCGCGCCGCTCAGCAGCACTCCGCGCCCGCCGTTGCGCGACTGCAGGCACCAGGATCCACACTGGATAGCAAGGCGTCCCGCGACTTCGCTCATCGGAGCGAGCAGCGGCAGGCTTCCATCCTCGAGCTGGATGGTCTCGTAGCCGATGCTGGTCATCCGGCGCGCGAGCAATTCGCGAGTCAAGCGTTTGTCGGGCGCAAGGTGAAGATAGGTAAACAGGACCTTGCCGGGTTGAAAGAAGCGAAACTCGCTAGGCTGCGGCTCCTTTACTTTCAGCACCATGTCCGCGCGTGTCCATACCGCGGCCGCGCTGGAAGCGATCGTGGCGCCCGATGCGCCGTACTCTCGATCTTCAAAACCGCTGCCGATACCGGCGTGATGCTCCACGATGACGCGATGCCCATGAGCGCGCAGCGCCGCGGCTCCCGCGGGAGTGAGCGAGACGCGGCGTTCGTCGGATTTGATCTCGGCCGGTATTCCGATGATCATTTTTTCTGGCTCCAGAGATGAGATGAGGCATTGTAATCGAACTGGGGAATCACGCGGATGATGTTACACGTTAGCGAGTAAACTGTCCGCTCGGTAGTCAAGAGAAACGGGCGGCGCTTGCCGCGAGCGATCTGAAGTTCAGAACTTGACAAGCCGAATTGCGCCGCGCTTGATGACATTGATGCGATCATTGAACGGGATACGAGCGTGATCGCGAATTGAGATGGAACTTGGGAGGAGTCATGGAGATCCCACAGGGACTCAAGTTTTCGAAAGAGCATGAATGGGTTGCGACCGACGACTCCGTCGCAACCGTCGGTATTTCGGATCACGCGCAGGACCAGTTGGGCGAGATCGTTTTCATCGAGCTGCCCGCGGTCGGCGAAAAGATCAGCAAGGACGACCCGTTCGGCGTCGTCGAATCGGTCAAGGCCGTCTCCGATATCTATGCGCCGGTCAGCGGAACGGTTATCGAAGTCAACGAGGACTTGCCCGATACGCCGGAAGTCGTCAACGAGGACCCATATGGCGATGGATGGTTGGTCAAGGTGCGGATGAATGATCCGTCGGACCTGGAGGATCTGATGGACGCGGACGAATATGCGGAGTTGATCGCGCGAGAGAAGGAATAGGTGATCCGGCCGCGCGGCTACGACGGATTCGGCGCTTGAGGCGCGGTGGCGGCGCGATCCGCCCTTGGCACCGAGATCCTGAAATTCGCAATTTTTGCCGGCGGGTTCACGAAAACCATCAGGAACGGCGCCGATTGAGACGGAGCAATCGAGAAACTCTTTTCCGGATCGAGCCGCTGCAGAAACTCAATTTCGCGCGGCGTCATTTCACTCACCATCTTAGCTGACAGGCCATTGCCGCAATACGTCGCCTGTCCCGTGACTCGCTGCTGCTCCGAATCCAGCAGATCGACCGCGATCTGAACCGCGTGAAGCGGATCGTTGCCGACATTCTGCGCGACTCCGCTGACCACCAGCGCCGGTTCGCCGCCTTTGATCGTCTGATAACTGGCATGTACCTCGTGCAGCGCCACCAGCGTGGCCGGTACAATCGGTCGCGAGAAGTGATCGCTCAGACCCGGAACCTGCCCGAGAAGACGCGCGCTAGCGATCGGCGCTCCGCAAATCAGCACGCTCAGGATTCCAAATCCCACCGCAAGCGCGAAAAACAGCGCCAGGAACCATCCCGACGTATGCAAATTTCCGGGCGCCTCGAAGAACGCGACATCGTCGGACAGGCGATCGGCGCCGCGATTGCGGTCCGCGGCAGGTCCGCGCGATTCCGCGCCGAATGCGGCGGCAGGCGGCGGAGTATCGACCCACGGCTCCGAAATCGGCTCATAAGGCGCTGTCGGAGGATCGGGACGAGAGGCTATCTTCCGCTTTACAGGCTCTTCCGCAGATTCTTCGGTGGGTTGATCGATGCGCGGCTCCGGCCGCTCGTCAAGGTCGTCGGGCGTGTCGCCAACCTGCCAGTCATCAGTCGGCGCATGATCGCTCTCGCCAAAGTTCTTCTCGTCCGCGGCGCCTTCATCACTAAAGTCGAAAGCGAGATTCTCGCCCGCATCCGGTTCCTGTGGTCCGCGGGAGAAGGAACGATCCATCGGGTCATTGGAATTTGGTTTCGCGGAAGTAGAATTGGAAAGATCGGGCTTCGGAGCATTCGCCTCCGAGGGTTTGGAACCTGCGGCGGATACAGCAGCGGATACCTGTGCCGGGGGTTCAGGCTCGCGGCTGCTCGTGGCGGCCTCGCGAGGCTTCGACGGTGGCTTGGGTTCAGCGGATGCACTCGCAGCCGGTGTGGAAGCCTTCTTCGGCCGTGCGGGTTCGGGATGCGCATTGAATACGTGGCCGCATCGCGAACACTTGAAGGTGGGCGTTTCCTCGGGCAGGACGCGCTCATCGATTCGATAGCGCGTATTACAGCTAGTGCACTGAACTTCGATCATACCCCCACCTCCCAACCTCCCCAAAAAAAAAATAGCATACGCCCGGCGGTTGAGCATACGGCTTCATGGCCATGCGGTGTGGAGGATACGAATGCGAATAGCGCTTATAGCGCGCCGATTCGACCCGGCGGGTGGCGGCACTGAGCGCGATTTGATCGTGACGGCGCGGCTGCTTAAGCGGGCCGGTCATCAGGTGATGATCCTCGCGGGTGAGTTGCGCGGCTCGTGCGACGGTCTGGAGGTCCGTGGTATCGGCACACCGCCGATGCCGCGTGCGCTAAAGCTGATGCGGCTCGCATCCGCGCTGCCGGCGGCGGCGCGCAAGGCGGGCGCGGATGTAGTGGTCAGTTTTGCGCGCACGATTGGCGCTGACGTCATGCGGTCGGGCGGAGGCGCGCATATTAGCTATGTGCGCGCGGCGCGGCGATGGCGAGGACTGGCTGCGGCGGCGCTCATGCATCTTTCGCCGTACCATCGCGCGCAAATGATAGTCGAGCGACGCGGGTTCGCCGCGCCGTCCCTTAAGAAGGTGATTTCGGTCTCCAACCTGGTTCGCGATGATCTAATCCGCGAGTTCACGCTCGATGCGGCGCGGGTGACGACAATTTTCAACGGAGTGGATCTGGAGCGCTTCAATCCGTCGGGCGCTGATGCCGATCGCGACGGCATTCGCGCGCAATTCGGAATCCCAAACGATGCGAAGATGGTGGTCTTCATCGGTAACGGCTTCGCCCGAAAAGGATTGCATCCGCTTATCGGCGCGTGGCCGCTGATGCCGCCGACGAGCTGGCTTTTGGTGATCGGCGCGGATCGCTATCTGGCGTCTTTTCGGATGCGCGCGTTGGATCTTGGAGTCGGTGAACGGGTGATTTTCGCCGGACCGCAAAGCGGGGTCGAACGGATCCTCAAGGCGGCGGATGCGTTCGCCATGCCGTCGATGTTCGAGCCGTTCGGAAACGTGGTGTTGGAAGCGATGGCTGCTGGAGTGCCAGCGCTTGCGAGTTCGTATTGCGGCGTTGCGGAGCTGATGCGGCCCGCGCTTGCGGAGTTCGTGGTGGATAATCCGGCGGACTGCGCGGAAATAGCGCGGCGGCTAGGCACGATGCTCGTGCGGGCGGAGGAGTTGAAATCGACCGCGCGGGGCACAGCCGAGCGATACACCTGGGACCGCTACGCTCGCGAGTTTGGCGCGGTGATCGAATCCGTGGCTTAGAACCGACGTATCGGTGAGCGCGCTAACTGCGCAGGCCGTCTAACATTCCACGCGCCACCGCCGCGCGCCGCTCCTCGCGCGCGATCCGCTCGGGATTGGCGCGTCCAATTCGCGCCAGCCAGAGCCGCGTCCATGCGGCCGCGTTTTTTACGACCACTTCGAACGCGGAGTGCCGCTCGTGCAGCATCCGGCATCTGCCGCGTTCGCGCGCGGTTCGGATGAACCGCTCTCGGTCGGCGCGCGCCGGATCGACTTCATGATAGGCGAGTGCCGCCGGCGCGTAACCGATATGGTAGCCGGCGCGCCTGAGCCGCGAGCACATCTCTGTTTCTTCTTCGTGGCCAGCGGCACCTGGTCCCAGCCGCTCGTCGAAAGGACCTACTCGGCGGAGCGCATCGGCGCGAAAGGCCATATTCGCGCCCAGCACGCCGCGAACTTCGCGAATCTCGCGGCCGCGATCGAAAATCGGCAGGTCCAGATACATCGCCATCGCGCCGGCTTTCTTTATCGGATCCTCCGCGGGCAGAATCCGCCCCGCCATCGCGGCAAACTGCGGACGCACACCGAAGAAATCCGCAACCGCGTCAAGATAATTCGGCGCCACGGTAAGATCGTCATCCAGGAAGATCAGCACCTCGCCGTGAGACTGGGCAATTGCGCGGTTCTGAATTCGGCATTTTCCGGGGCGCGGGTCATGCAGGCGGATAAGCGGCGGGAGCTCGCCGTCAAGCTCGACGGGCGCCGGCGTTCCGTTCTCAGCGATGATCAATTCATGATCGGCGGAATGAAGCTGCGGCGCGAGAGTGCGTACCAGCAGCGCCAGCGACGCGGGCCGATTGCGGGTTGCGATTATGATCGAAAGCTTCAACGGGCGAGGTCGAATCGGGCACGGATGCGCCGCATCTAAGCCGCGCCGTTGCCGGTCTGTTTGCGAAATCGCATCACGATATTTTCGTCCATCAGACAGCTCGCGCTGGTCATGAAGCCGAAGAGCTCGCGATTGATTTTACGCTGCGCCGGATCGCTGACCCCGCGCACGTAGAGCATCCACGACGCTCCCGCGATAAACGGGTACAAGAGCGCCGCGGCTATACGCGATTTCCATTTGCGATGGCTTCGACCTAGCGCGTCCATGTGCAAGCCGACGCCATGCGCTATCCAGTGAAAATCGTTCAGGCCCATCACGTGCCAGTTGCGCCCGTCTTCGACGCGATAGCGATAGGGCAGGGGACTGCGGCGGCCCTTGTAGTAGCCAGTCAGCAGGTGATGAATTCGGGACGCGGCATTCAGCCGATTGGGGGTGGTCAGAATCGCGGTTCCGCCGGATCGGAGAACGCGCGCAACTTCCGTCAGCGCATGCGGAATGTCCGCAAGATGCTCGATCACTTCGAGCATCAGAACCAGATCGAATTCTGCGTCCTTGAACGGCAGGTCGCTGTTTAGATCGGCGGCGACCCAGCCCGGACGCCTGGTCTGGCGTTCGGTCGAGATGACCCGCCATCCGCGGTCCTGAAGCATCGCGCTGGAAAGGCCGTTGCCGGCGCTGATGTCGAGCGCGCGCGAACCCGAACTCGGCTCAGGCGCCATCGCGACTGCGCCACCTACCCGCTCACTCATCGCGTGCAGATTGTGCGGTAGCGGAGGACGCGGCTCAAGCCGGTCCACGCAGCGGATTCCGGCTTGAATTGGAAGATGCCGCCGGATAAACCCTATAGACTCACCACCAGGCGAGAGTGGCGGAATGGCAGACGCGCAAGGCTCAGGACCTTGTGAAGGCAACTTCGTGGGGGTTCAAGTCCCCCCTCTCGCACCACGATCCAGCATGTCGCGTCAGTAATTCGACGGCATCGTGTTTGCGCTGCCGTTGCCGGTCTTCTCCGCGCCGTGGCATTTCTGGACTTCTGAGATGCTGGCGCCCAGAGCCGAGGCGATCTCAGCGTCGGTGCGCCCTGACTGAGACTGGAGCCTGACGACATTGCAGTCAACGTGGTCGCCTGACATCGCGCTGCATCCGCCAAGCGCGCATGCGAGAATCAACGAGCCGCCAGCCGCGACGATCCCCATTTTTCGGACGAATCCCAGCATCGAAGTAATCTCCTCAGGTTGATGGGCTATCCCGATCCGATCCCCTGCGCACCATAATACCAAGTTGATAAACATGACAAGGCAATTATTTATGGCAGCGATGCGGGGCTGTTTTCGACCCGAATGCTTGAGGCATTTAACCCGTGCCAATATGATTTGTAATCACGCGTGTTGTCCGGGAAGCATCGGGGATAACCCGCTGAGGCCAGAGTAAAATTGGATCTCGCCAAGACATACGATCCCAAAGCGGCTGAGGAACGATGGTCGAAAGAGTGGATTGATCTGGGATATTTCAGGGCGGACCCGTCACGTGACGGCCCAGTGTTTTCGATTGTGATTCCGCCGCCGAACGTAACCGGCCAACTGCACCTCGGTCATGCGCTCAACGCAACCCTCCACGACATCATTGTTCGGATGCGCCGGATGCAGGGCTATAACACGCTCTGGCTTCCTGGAACCGACCATGCCGGTATCGCGACTCAGAATGCGGTCGAGAAGAGCCTCGCTAAGGAGGGCAAAACCCGCCATCAGCTCGGTCGCGATGCCTTCGTTGATCAGGTATGGCAATGGCGCGGCGAATACGGCGATCGCATCCTCAATCAGCTACGGCGAATCGGCGCCTCCTGCGACTGGAGCCGGGAGCGCTTCACGCTCGACGAGGGTCTTTCACGCGCCGTTAACAAGGTCTTTGTCGATCTTTACCAGAGAGGTCTCATCTATCGCGCTCGCCGGCTAATCAACTGGTGCCCGCGATGCGAGACCGCACTCTCGGACCTCGAAGTGGAGCACAACGACGCCGCTTCGAGCCTCTGGTATATCCGCTATCCGCTGGCGGACGGCTCGGGCTCGATAACGGTTGCGACCACGCGCCCGGAGACGATGCTCGGAGATACGGCAGTTGCCGTGAATCCCGATGATGAGCGCTACGCCGCGGCGGTCGGAAAATCGGTGACGCTTCCGCTCATGGAGCGGGAAATTCCGATAATTGCGGATGCAGCGGTCGACCGGAATTTCGGCACCGGCGCGGTCAAGGTCACACC
Organism: Candidatus Binataceae bacterium; assembly: GCA_030041155.1. Classification (GTDB taxonomy): domain Bacteria; phylum Desulfobacterota; class Binatia; order Binatales; family Binataceae; genus JBARDN01. The sequence continues at coordinate 9,354 of JASHOJ010000191.1, forward strand.
GGGTCATGATTCAGCCGACTTCGAAATTGGCCGGCGGCACAACTTGGAACAGATTTCAGTCATGGATTCGCGGGCGCGAATCAATGAAAACGGCGGGTCTTACCATGGACTCGACCGGGAGCTTGCCCGCAAACAGATCGTGGCGGATCTCGATGCGCGCGGATTGCTGGAAAAAATCGAGCCGCACACTAACGCGATCGGAGTCTGTTCACGATGCGGCACGATCGTCGAGCCGATGCTCTCGGAGCAGTGGTTTGTGCGCGTGCGCGAGATGGCGCAGCGCGCGATCGATGCCGTAAAGCGCGGTGACACCACCTTCCATCCAAAATTTTGGGAGAAAACCTTCTTCGACTGGATGGAGAATGCCTACGACTGGTGTATCTCGCGCCAGCTATGGTGGGGCCATCGGATTCCGGCTTATCGATGCGATCGATGCGACCATATCACCGTCGCCGCGACACGCCCGCCGAAATGCGAAGAGTGCGGCGGCACCGACATAGTGCAGGACGAGGACGTGCTCGATACCTGGTTCAGCTCCGGCCTGTGGCCGTTTTCGACCCTCGGATGGCCGGACGATACGCCTGAGCTTCGCAGGTATTATCCGACCAGCCTGCTGATTACCGGCTTCGATATCATTTTTTTCTGGGTCGCCCGGATGATGATGCTGGGACTCGAGTTCATGCACGAGGTCCCGTTCCGCGACGTTTACATCACGGCGCTGGTGCGGGACGAGTACGGCAAGAAGATGACCAAGACCAAGGGCAACGTGGTCGATCCGCTTGACCTGATGGAACAGTACGGCACGGATGCGGTTCGGCTCACGCTCGCGCAGCTCGCGGCTCAGGGCCGCAACGTGATCCTGTCGTACGATCGCTTTGCAGCCGCGCGCGCCTTCGCAAATAAAATCTGGAACGCAGCGCGGTTCGCGATGATGAACCTCGATGGTGCTCCTCAGCCGATTGCGCCGCCCGAGCGTCAGGCGCTCAGCATCGTTGAGCGCTGGATTCTAGACCGGCTGGACGTGGCGACGCGCGAGGTGACACGCGCGATCGACGCCTATGAGTTCAACGTTGCGGCGATGACGATCTACTCGTTCATCTGGCATGAGTTCTGTGATTGGTACATCGAGCTGGCGAAGGAACCGCTTAAAGCCGGCGGCCCGCGCCAGGCGGCGGCGCGGTGGGTGCTGGCGACTTGCTTCGACACGATGCTCCGGCTGTTGCATCCATTTATGCCGTTCATCAGTGAGGATATATGGCAAGTCATGCGCCCCTATTTCGCAACGGCCGGCTTGAGCAGTCACCTGGTGGTAGCGAAATTTCCTGAACCTGCTACGGAGAGATGGATCGGATCTGAGGACGCCGCTGCCATGGACCGCGCGATCGAAGTGGTCGACGCGATCAACTCGCTGCGCGCGCTGCTCGGATATCATCCTGGCGACCGGGTTGACGTGGCTATCCGTCCGCTGCGCGATGTGGTTGACGGTGACGCGAGTTCGCACGCCTCGCTCGACGAGATTCAACGCTTGGTGCCCATTTTCAAGACAATGGCGAAGGTCGAAACGGTAAATACGGGTGCCGCGGACCGCGAACGATCCCTCACCGCCAGTGCCGGTTCCTACGAGGTTACGGTGCCCGCGCCCAGCGGCTTCGATTTCGAGAAGGCGCGCAGCGCGCTGCGTAAGAAACTGGCGGAGACCGCTGGATATCGCGACCAGCATCTGAAGCGTCTCGACAATCCTGATTTTCAGGCCAAGGCTGATGAAGAGACGCGCGAGTCCACCCTTGCGCGCGCTCAAACGCTTCGCGAGGAGGCCGAGCGACTAAGCGCGCAGCTCAGGCAGCTCGGGGACGCGGGATAGGCCATTGGATGCGCTGAGCCAGATAGGGATCGACGCGATCGTCCGTCGCGCGCTCGCGGAAGATGTCGGAGCGGGTGATATCACCACCGCAGCCACGGTGCCGGCAGGAAAACGCGGCATCGCAAAAATTATCGTAAAGGAACCGGAGATGGTTCTCGCGGGCGGTGGCATGATCGAGCCGATTTTTCGCGCGACCGGAACGCAGCCGCGGCTCGTTTACCTGGCACCGGACGGCGCCCGCATGAAAACCGGCGATTTACTTGGCGAATTCGAGGGCTTGCTCGCGGGACTCCTGACCGGTGAGCGGGTCGCGCTCAACTTCGTCCAGCTCCTGTCCGGAATCGCGACGATGACCCGGCATTTTGTCGATGCTGTCGCGCAGACTCGCGCGCGTATCGTTGACACCCGCAAAACTCATCCCGGTCTTCGCGCGCTCGAGAAGTATGCGGTCCGAATCGGTGGCGGCCATAACCATCGCTTTGGCTTGGATAGCGGAATTCTCATCAAGGAAAATCACATTGCCGCCGCGGGATCGGTCGCGGGCGCAATTCAGGGTGCGCGCCGCCTTGCTCCGCATAGTATGCGCGTCGAAATCGAATGCGAGACGCTGGTGCAGGTCGAGGAAGCGCGGCGTGCGGGCGCGGATGCAATCCTGCTCGACAATATGACGTTGGCCGAAATTCGTGCTGCTCGGACGACCGCCGGCGAGGATATCCTGCTGGAGGTTTCGGGCGGTGTTTCGCTCGACACCGTCGCATCGATAGCCGCGACCGGCGTCGACATAATTTCGGTCGGTGCGCTGACCCATTCCGCGCGATCGATGGATATTAGTATGAGGCTCGAAGGCGCGTGACCTGCGCGCCCTGAGGCGCTTTCAGAATGTCCCGCGGCAATCCGTACCAAGAGATCGAGCATGGCGGGCCCGGCCGTATCGGCTGGCGAATCCATTACTTCCACGAACTGGACAGCACGCAATCGGCTGCGCGAGACCTTGTTGCCGATGGGGCTGCGCAAGGCACGGTGGTTGTTGCGGAGCGGCAGACCGCTGGCCGCGGCCGGATGGGGCGCCAGTGGCATTCTCCCGCCGGCGTAAACCTCTACGCGACCATTATCCTGCGACCTGCGATACCGCTCGCCGAGGTTTCGAGACTCAGCCTGGTGGCGGGGGTTGCCGCGGCGGAGGCACTGTCGCGCGAGGCTCCTGGACTAGTTACGCTCAAATGGCCCAATGATATCTGGATTCGAGGGCGCAAGGCCGGTGGCATCATCGCGGAGGCTATCACCGGCTCGCACGATGACCTGGTGGCGGTGCTTGTCGGCATTGGGCTCAACATCAATCTTGCCGCCGCTGATATACCGGAAGAACTTCGCGGCAGGGCAACCTCGCTAAGCATCGAGCTTGGACGTTTATGCGACCGGATAGCGATCGCTGATTCGCTTTTCAGTTTTCTCGACTATCGCTATATGGAAGTCGTGTCGAACGGCTTCGGCGGCATCCGGCCAATATGGGAGCTGTTTTCGGCGCTGACCGGCCGCAGCGTCGGGGTCGTTGAGGCGGGCCGCCGCGTCAGCGGAACCGTACGCGGGATCGATGACGACGGTGCGCTGCTGCTCGACACTGGTTCGCAGACGATCCGAATACTGGCGGGTGATGTGACTATCGAAGGAGCGTACGAGTCTTGAGCGAATGCCCGGGCGAAGAATGGTCTTGCTCGGTAATCCGCGCAACAGCGGAGTGCAAAACCTAACAAGAGGTATTTCCTATGGCTGTGGAGGAAATCGGGCGGTTAAGAACGATCGCTTTGGTGGGCCAGGGTGGCTCAGGCAAAAGCCAACTCGCCGAAGCGATGCTCTTTACCGCCGGCGCGACAAGTCGCCTGGGCCGTCCCGATGATGGCACAGGGGTAATGGATTTCGAACCGGAAGAGTTGCATCGTGGCATCAGCATCGGTTCTTCCTTTCACCATCTGACGTGGAAACGGGTGGAGGTGATTATCGCCAACACTCCGGGTTACAGCGCGTTTCTTCCCGACAGCTTCAACACGCTGCGCGCGGTTGACGGCGTGGTGATGCTGGTTTCGCCCGGCAGCGACATGAAAGTCGAAGCCGAGAAAATCTGGGAGACGGTACGTGAACTGGAGCTCCCGCGCATCGCATTTGTCTCGCGGCTGGATCGCGAGCACACGAGCTTCGACGCGGCTATCAGCGACCTGGAAAAAAGACCGGAAGCCAAGCCGGTCCCTTTGACGTTGCCAGTCGGCGAGGAGACCGGGCTCTCAGGAGTAATCGACGTGCTGGCGGGAAAAGCCCTGATGTATGCTGATACCTCAGGCAAAGCGACCGAGCAGGAGCTGAATGCCGAGCAGAAGACTCGCGCCGATAAAGCGCGAAGCGCCCTGCTCGACGCGGTGGCGGAGACCGACGACGCGCTGCTCGAGGAATATCTGGACAAAGGCAGCTTGCCTGAGGAGAAGCTCGGGCCTGCGCTTCGCAGTGCGGTGCTGGCGGGCAAAATAACGCCAGTGTTCTGCGGTTCCGGCGCAAAAGGTATCGGAATAGGTCCGTTGCTGGACGCGATCACGGCTCTTCTTCCCGCGCCAAACGAGCGGCCCGCGCAGAAGCTGCGCTCAGCATCGGGCGGTGAAGATCAGGAGCGGAGCGCGGACCCGTCCGCGCCCTTTGCGGCACTGGTATTCAAAACCGTGATCGATCCCTTTGCGGGAAAGCTTTCGCTGCTGCGGGTCGTCTCGGGTACGGCGCACAGCGACGCGGCGGTGCTTAATTCATCACGAGAAAGCAAAGAGCGTTTTGGTCAATTGCTGCGCCTGGAGGGCAAAAAGCAGACGCCGATCGGCGCCGCACTGCCGGGAGAAATAATTGCCGTTGCCAAGCTCAAGGATACCGCAACCGGCGACACGCTCTGCGACGAAAAGTCCGCCGTGCTGGTCGAGCCACCCTCGCGGCCGCATCCTGTGATTTCGTTCGCGGTCCGTCCCAAGAGCAAGGCCGACGAGGAGAAAGCGTCTGCCGCGCTGCACAAGCTGGTGGAGGAAGATACCGCGCTGGAGATGCATCGCGACGCGCAGACCCACGAGATCATCCTGTCCGGCACCGGCCAGATGCATATCGAAGTGACGGTGGAGAAGCTCAAGCGGAAATTTAATGTAGAAGTTGAGCTTTTACCGCCCAAGGTGCCTTATCGCGAGGCAATTAAGGGGCGCTCCGAGGCACAAGGGAAATACAAACGTCAATCCGGTGGACGCGGCCAGTATGGTGACTGCTGGCTCAAGCTTGAGCCTTTGCCGCGCGGCAAGGGTTTCGAATTCGAGGATGAGATCGTCGGCGGCGCTATCCCGCGGCAATTCATTCCGTCGGTCGAGAAGGGAGTCAAAAGTACTCTGGTCGAAGGATTCCTCGCCGGATATCCGATTGTCGACGTCAAGGTGACCGTATTTGATGGCAGCTATCACGATGTCGATTCGTCAGACATGGCATTTCAGATAGCGGCTTCGATGGGCTTCAAGGCCGCGATGGAGAAGGCGCATCCGATCATCCTTGAACCGATTGTGGCGCTGGAGGTGGCATGCCCGGATGAATGCATGGGCGACGTAATCGGCGATCTAAACTCGCGGCGTGGCAAGGTTCTGGGCATGGATCGCAAGGGCCAAAGCCAGGTTATCAAGGCGATGGTGCCGATGTCCGAGGTCCTGAAGTACGCGCCGGACCTGCGATCGATCACGTCGGGACGAGGTTCATTCGAGCAGCGCTTCGATCATTACGAAGAAGCTCCGCCGCCGGTGGCTGAGAAGATCATCAAAGAGAACAAGGCGGCTCGCGAGGCTGCCGGCGCGCATCACGCACACGCATAGAAAAGCACGTCCGCGCCGCGCCAGGCGAGGTGAAATCGCGATAGTGCGCCGATGCGCGCGGCCATATACAATCAACTGCCGTCGGACGGCCGTTCGTGGTCTGATTGCTCCGTTGATGCGCGGATAAACCATGGCGGATGACAAGCGTGACCAGACATACCGGCGTGTTGAAAGCAAACGCCGCCGGCGCGAGCTAATCGCGGTCGCGGTCGCTGCTGCGATCCTGGTTGCATTCGTTTTCGCGCAGACGGAGCTGCCGCCGCTCTCGCGCCACACGTCGCTGCTCTCCAACCTGACGGTAATCTCGCTCTTCAATCTGAGTTTCCTTCTGCTTGGTCTGCTGCTGTTTCTGGTCGGGCGAAACCTCGCAAAAGTAATCTTTGAACGACGCCGAGGACTAATCGGATCGAAGTTCCAGGTGCGCCTGGTCGCCGGATTTATCGCGGTTGCGCTGGTGCCGAGCGCCTTCCTGCTTTATGTCTCGGGCGTCTTTCTGCACGCGGACATCGAAAGCTGGTTCAACCCGGAATACGAGCAGGTGCTCGACGATTCGCTGGAAATCGCGAAGACCTATTATCTCAACTCGGCCAACAACGCGGCTCATTTTGCACGCGTTCTGGCGGAAAAAATCGCCTCGGACAAGCTCCTGGCTCCGGGCGCCCACGGCCGGCTGAAACACTTCGTCGAAGAGCATCAGCAGGAATACAATCTCGGCACTGTCGAGATCTTTTCCGCTGATCGCAAGTTGCTTCTGCTCGCGCTCAGCCCCAAAACCCCGACCGGAATCGGAGTGTCGCCCGATGCCGCAATTCTGTCGCAAACCCTCAAGGGTCAGGCGATGGCGCGGACCGACAGGCTTGGGCAATCAGACGTGATTCGCGGCACCGCGCCTATCTATGCGACGCCCGAAACCGATACGGTGATTGGCGCGGTGGTGGTCGATTATTACCTGCCGCAAAGTCTGGCGGCGCGAGCGGCGGGAATTTCGCGAACCGCGGAAGACTACTTTCAGCTTCGCATTCTGCGCCAGCCGATCCTGAACAGTTATATCCTGGCATTGGTGATGATCGGTCTGGTGGTCGTGATGCTCGCGAGCTGGTTTGGGATGTATCTCGCGCGCGGAATCACCGGACCTATCAAGCGCCTGTTGCAGGGCACTCAGGCAGTCGCCGCGGGAAACTTGAACTACAAGATCGAGCCGGTTCGCGATGACGAGATCGGCGCGCTGGTCGAATCCTTCAACCAGATGACGACCGACATTCGGGTATCCGCGAGCGAGCTTGAGCAACGCCGCCGCTACACCGAGACGCTGCTCGAGAACGTATCGGCGGGGGTGGTGGCGCTTGATTCGAAAGGGATCATCACGACAATTAATCCCTGCGCCGAACGCCTGTTGGGAATTACCGCCGCGGAGGTGCTCGCCCGTCCGTACCGCGACGCCTTGCATCCAACCCTTGCGCGGGTGCTCGATGATCTGCTTGCCGCCGCGATGCGTCCGAGCGAGGCGCGTTCGACGATCAAGGTGGAGGTTGCCGGCGGCGAATCCGAGTTAATGATGACCGCGAGTCCGCTTTCGGGAGGGGAGGGCGAGCCGCTTGGGTCGGTCCTGTTCTTCGAGGACGTGAGCCAGATCGCCAAGGTCGAGCGGATGGAGGCGTGGCGCGAGGTAGCCCGCCGCATCGCGCACGAAATCAAAAATCCGCTTACTCCGATCCAGCTCTCGGCCGAGCGGATGCGCCGCCAACTAGTCGGAAAAGCCAGCGTCAATGCAGATTCACCGCTGGTCGAGGAATGCACTCGCACGATTATCGGAGAGGTCGAGGCGCTCAAGAGCCTGGTGAACGAGTTCTCAGCTTTCGCGCGAATGCCGCATGTGATTCTGAGTCCAGGCGACGTCAACCCGATTGCGGAGGAAACCGCCGCCAATTTTCGCGCCGCCAACCCAGGCGTCGATTTCACGATTAAACTTGCACCGACGCTCCCGCAGATCATGCTTGATCGAGAGGCGCTCAAGCGCGCGCTGGTAAACCTGCTTGATAATGCGGTCTCCGCGACCACCGGCTTTGCCCACAACGGCTACCAGCCAAAGATAGAGATTCGCACAGTTATGCGATCCGGCGCCGCGGTGCTGGCGCTCGAAGTTGCAGATAATGGCCCGGGGATCGATCCGCGCCTGCGCACCAGGATTTTCGAGCCATACTTCTCGAGCAAAAAAGGCGGCACGGGACTAGGCCTCGCGATCGTCGCAACGATCGTGATCGATCATCACGGACTGGTCCGGGTGACGGATAATCCACCCAGAGGAAGTAGATTCATCATCGAGTTTCCGATAAAAGAGCAGGCGCTTGTGCAGGCTGCTGGATGATGCTGACCGCGCTGCGATCGCGCGGCGCAACGAAATCCACAAGAGAGATCCCAATCGTGAATGAAACCGTGCTGGTGGTGGATGACGAGGAGCGGATTCGCTCGTCGCTGCGTGGAATTCTGAGCGACGAGGGCTTCCGGGTTGTGGACACCGGCGATGCGCCGTCGGTGATGGAATTGATACATCGCGAGGCGCCCTCGCTGGTGTTGCTCGACGTGTGGATGCCGGAACTCGATGGGATTGAGCTCTTGCGGCGCATCAAGTCCGAAACGCCGGCCGTTCCAGTGATCATGATCTCGGGCCATGCGAATATCCAGAGCGCCGTCGCGGCTACCAGGCTTGGGGCGGCGGATTTCATCCAGAAGCCATTCTCGGTAAACGGACTGTTGGCATCCATAACCCGCGCGCTCGACGGCGGCGGGACCGCGGCGCTGAACGCGGCGCCGCAGGCTCCGGCGCCACTGGCGCATATTCCGCATCACGGCCGCTCGATGATGCACCAACGCACGATTGCGCACCCGATCGTGCTTGGCGGGCAGGGATTACACACCGGACTCAAGACCGGGGTGATACTTCATCCCGCTCCGGTGGATTTTGGAATCGTGTTTTCATCGCTCTCGGACGAAAGCGCGGTGCCGGTGCGAATCGAAAATGTAACCGATACCGGATACAACACGACGCTTACCTCCGGCAGCCGCTCGGTCCGCACGGTTGAGCATCTTATGTCTTCGCTGCACGCATTCGGCATCACCAACCTTCTGATCAAGACCGATGAAGAGGTTCCCGCACTCGACGGTTCCGCGATCGAATTCTGCCGTCATATACGACAGTCTGGAGTGGCGGAGCAGGAAGCGTCTGCCGATCCGATACGCGTGCGTGACAAGCTGCTCATCGGTGAGGAGGGCGATGGGCAGGAGTATATCGCCGCGGAACGCGCCGATCATTTGATCATCGACTACACCCTTGAATATCCGAAGCCGATAGGAAAGCAGACGGTCCACTTCGAGCTGACTTCAGCCGCCGCCTACATGGAGCAGATTGCGCCGGCACGCACGTTCACATTCGTGGGCGAGTTTCGCAAACTCACGGAGATGGGCCTTGGTGGTGGAGGGCGGCTCGACAATCTGATCCTGGTTGACGAACAGAAAATCGTTAACACCACGCTTAGATTTCCGGATGAGTTCGCGCGGCACAAGGTGCTGGATCTGATGGGGGACCTGTATCTGCTCGGCCGTCCGGTGCTCGCGCACATATGCGCCGCGAAGACCGGCCATAGCGACAACCTGGCGCTGGTAAAAGCGATTCGCAGCCAACTTGCGAATTGACGCCGGTGTTTTTGCCGCGCGCAATCGAATGGACTTGCGAGGAAAAGTCGCGCTGGTGACCGGCGCCGGGCGTCGCGTCGGTCGGGCGATCGCGCTCGCGCTTGCGGATCGCGGCGCAAGTATTGCGGTGCACTATCGCAGCTCAAGGGCGGAGGCCGAAGAGCTGGTGGAGGAGATCGCGCACCGTGGGCCGCGGGCGCAGGCATGCTATGCCGACCTGGAGAGCGTCACACAAATCGATGCGATGGTGGCCGCGGTTATCGAGAAATTCGGCGCTATCGACGTGCTGGTCAATTCAGCCTCGGTTTTTTATCGCAAGCCGCTCGATCAGATTACAGAACGCGACTGGGATGCGAATCTCAACACGAATCTAAAGGCTCCGTTTTTCCTTTCTCGCGCCGCTGGCCTTGCGATGCGCGGGCGAGGCGCGGGCAAGATCGTCAACATCGGAGATTGGGCGGGAATCCGACCCTACAACAATTATCTCCCGTACACGGTCTCAAAAACCGGTATCTTAGGGCTGACCCGCGCGCTGGCAAAGGCGCTTGCGCCCGAGGTGCAGGTGAATTGCGTCGCGCTTGGTCCGGTGCTGGCGCCGCCCGATTACGGGCCCGACGAAATCGCGCGGCTGGTTGGCGGCACGCTCACCAGGAAGATGGGTTCGCCGGAGGATGTCGCGCGCGCGGTCTTGTTCTTCTGCGAGGGCACCGACTTCGCAACCGGCGCCACGCTGGTGCTCGACGGCGGTCGCCTGCTCAAGTGAGAGATTTCCGCATCGCGCCGATTCCCGGCCGGGTCGCGGCACTGGTGAGCGGCGGACTCGACAGTTCGGTAATGCTGGCGCTGATTGCGCGGCGCCGCCTGCGCGTTTACCCGCTCTACGTGCGCGCTGGTCTGGTCTGGGAAGCGGCGGAACTCGCGACGCTAAAAGAATTCATCCGCTCGCTTCATAACTCGCGCATCGCGCAGGTGACCGTGCTCGATTTGCCCATCACCGATCTGATGGCACGCGATTGGATTGTCACCGGACACGGCGTTCCGGGCCTGCGCGCGCCAGTGGAATCGAACTACATAGTCGGCAGGAACTTGAGCTTGTTGACGAAAGCCTCGATTTTCTGCGCCCGCGAACGAATCGGTGCGATCGCGATAGGGTCGCTCGGAGCAAACCCGTTTCCCGATGCCCGTCCTGAATTCTTTGGTGCCGTCGAAAGGGCTGTGGCGCTCGGCACCGGGCTTCGTCTGCGAATCAAGGCGCCGCTTGCGAATCTCTCAAAGGCGGAGGTAATTCGCCGCGGACGTGGCCTCGCACTGGAGCTGACACTCACCTGTGCTCGTCCGATTCGCGGCGGCCGGCATTGCGGAGCATGCACCAAATGCGCGGAGCGTATGCAGGCGTTCTCTGCCGCTGGCGTTCCTGATCCTACGCGATATGCGGGCCGCGCCGGTTAGTTCTGCTGCTCGTTTTCCTCCGCCTGAGCGGCCTTGCCGGCGGGCTTGATGAACTCGATCTTTGCCTTTTTCTGCAGGTTTCCTAGCAGATCCTTGACCACTGCATCTTCATTGTAGTCGAGCAGTACGATCGCAATCCTAGGTTTCACATCTTCAAGCGAATTGAAGGTCTCGCCTCGGCGCTGGGTCACCTTGATAAAGCTGTAACCGAGACTCGACTCGAAGATTCCGGTCAGGTGGCCGACCGGAGTCGCGAAGACCTGCTTCTCCACAACCGGCGGAAGTACTCCAGGACGAAAATAGCCCAGGTCCCCGCCGTTTGCGGCCGACTGACTGTCTTCGGAGTTGGCCTTGGCTAGCGCCGCAAAATCCTTCGTATGCAGTGCTTCCTTGTACAACTTCAGGATCTTGGCATGCGCGGCAGCTTTCTGCGCGTCGGTCGGATTCTGCGGCAACTTGACCGCGATATGGGAAATTCGCACTTCACCGGGATCTTTGACGAACAGATCACGATGCTGATCGTAGTACTGCTTGATCTGTGCTTCGGTCGGGCGCACGTTGTGGGTTTGAAACTCACGGTCCAGCATCTTCTCGATCACCATCGATCCGCGAACCGCCGTCATTAATTGTGGATCGGGCGGCGCTCCCGGAAGGCTTGCCGGTTGATTGCCGCCGGTTACCCTGAATTCGCGTGCGCGTTCGGCGACCTCGGCGTCGGGAATCTGGATTTTTCTGCGCTCCGCTTCGTCGATCAGCAACTGGCGGTTAATCAGATTCTCAGTCGCATCCTTGAATACCGCCTGCGATTCCTCGGTCGAGGTCGCGTTGAGCATCTGTCCCTCGGTCTTCGCATAGTCGCTGATGGTGTACAGCGTTATGGGATGCCCGTCGACCGTGACCACCACCGGATCTTTCGGATTGGGTTTGACCAACGGCAGAATTCCGAGAAAACGCTGCTGCCAGGTAAGATTTGCCTCGCCCATGTCTCCTGATGGCAGTGATTGAGCCTCAAGCCGAGGTGCGATGGACAGAGCCGCCATCGCGATCACGGCGGCGGACATATAGAGCAGAGTGTTGCGAATCACGGTCATCGCGCTGCTTCCATTGTGCGTCCTTATTGCCGCCCTCGCTGGACATCGTGGTTCGCCACTGCCGTATCGGCGGCGCGCGGAACGGCAGCCGCGTGATACGCGGTTGTGCATGGCGGACCGGCGGCAAAGTAGTGCTCAACACTGCTGCGGCCCAGAAAAATCATACTCGATGAGCGGGTGCCGTAGCCGTCACGATGCACGCACAGCGAATTCGGCCGCGCTCCGCGCGCGTCCAGTTGAGTGCTATGATCGGCGAGCAGCCCGGCGAGTTCCGCGCGCAAGGCAACCGGATCGCGCAGAAATTCGGCGCGTTCACCAAGCATGGCGAAACGCTCGTACGAACGGCTGATTTTGGGGCACTCGAAATCGTCGACATCAAGATTGGTCAGCAAATGCAGTTCCGGCTTTAGCTCGACCACCTCGATTTCGCCGCATCGATTGTAGGCTACGAACGCCTGGTCTCGCGACGCGATCAGCAGATTGAAAGGGTTGTAGTCCGAGCCCCGCTGGGAACCTGCCAGCCGCGCCGCTCGCTCGGCGGTCGTCTCGCGCAGCGCGTCGAGACATAACAGGCCGCGTGATCGCGCGCGCGGATTCACCTCGCCCTCAGCGCGGCGGTTAAGAAGCCCCGCCACCAGGCCGTTCTCGCTAATACCGAGCCATGTACCGCCGGCGCGCAGGTCTTTACCGCCCACGATGTGCGGATTATCGCACAGCGTCACCGGGTCGAGCGCGGCGCGATCAAGGTACTCGTCACGGTTCGCGGCGATAATCACCGGCCATTCGGTCGACATCTGAAAATAAATCGCGAGCGTGCACATTCGACTCAAACTTGGCAGGTAGATGGCGGGCCGCACAAGGGGGGCGGGCGCGGCTCCGATCGACCCGACTTCGTCGCGGTTATGGCTTACGCGCAACAGCCTCGTGCTCTATGATCGAGCCAGGGAGCATCGAATTGGCAACCGGCGAACATTTCGACGTCTGTATCGTGGGAGCGGGCATCGTCGGAAGTTCAATCGCGATGGCGCTAGGTGAGCGCCGTCTCCATGTTGCCGCGGTTGATTTGGATCTGAGTGGAAGGCTCAGTTCCAGCGAGAAAAACGCGGGCGGCGTCCGAGCGACGTGGTGGCAAGCGGTGAATATTGTGCTGTGTCGCGCCTCGATCGAATACTACCAGCGTATCGCTAGCGAGGTCGGCTTCCGGCAGAAAGGGTATCTGTGGCTCTATGACGCGGCGACCTGGCCCGAGGCGCTGGCGCATATCCAGTTGCAACGACACCTGGGCCATCGGATCGAAACCCTGTCGCCGATAGATGTCGGTCGCCGGGTTCCCGAAATCGATCGCCTTGACGGTATTGTCGGCGCGACTTTTTCGCCCGAAGACGGCCTGATTAATCCGAACCTGCTGAAGCAGCACTATCGCGCGGAGGCGCTCAGGCGAGGAGCGCAGTTTCTCGATCGCGTCTACGTTACGGCGATCGACGCGGGCTCGGATGCGGTCCGGATCGAGTGCTGGCGCTCGGATGACGAGATGCCGGATGCGGGGCTCATACGGCTTCTCACGCAGGACGCGCCTGGCGAGGCGGAAACCGGGCATCTGTTCACCATCACCGCGAAAGCGGTGGTGATCGCAAGCGGCGCATGGTCGCCGCATCTGTTGAGATTACTCGGGCTAGAGAACTACAGCGAGCCGGTTCGTCGCCAAGTCTGCCTGGTCGATAACCGCACTACCAATCTGGATCGATACGGCATGATCGTGGATACTTCGGGAGTTTATTTTCACAACGAAGGACCGCATATCCTCGCCGGATATTCGCTGCCAAAGGAACCGCCAGGCTATCATTTCAACTACGATGGCGACGCATTTTTCCAGGCCGAGGTTTGGCCGCGGATGTACGCCCGGATGGGATGCATGGAGCGGCTGCGACACATCTCTGGATGGGCAGGCCTGTATGAGGTTAGTCCCGATCGCAGCGCGGTTATTGGTTGCGGTGCGCCGCGGGTGTTCGAAGCGCATTCATTCAGTGGGCGCGGCGTGATGCAATCGTATGGGGCAGGGCAGGCTTTGGCCGATCTGATCGCCAACGAGCGGTACGGCGCGCTGGATGCCACAGCTCTGTCGCGCGATCGCTTCACACACGGCGAACCGGTGTTCGAGGCGCTTCATATCTGAGATGTCCGGTTTGCGCCGCTTAACCGCCGGTCTTAACTGGGGTCGCCTCGCGCGTCGTAAACAACGCGGTTTCCTCGATACAACGGTGCATGATATGGATTTTCATCTACGCGCGGACTCGCGAGCGCAGCCTGCCGCATCCGCTTCGGAGGCTTGATGTTTGCATCGATCGACGACGTTATCCAACGCTTCGAACGCAACAACTACATTGCCAGCCGGCGCATCGCTACCGTTATCTATTTAGCAAGCTCGCTGCTCAAACCGATCCTCGTCGAGGGGCCGGCAGGGGTCGGCAAAACCGATCTGGCAAAGGTGCTCGCCGCGTCGCTTCAGAAGGATCTGATCCGATTGCAGTGCTACGAGGGGCTGGATGAAGCGAAGGCGCTATACGAATGGGAGTACGCCAAACAGCTTCTGTACACTCAGATCTTGAAGGACAAAGTCAGCGAAGTCCTGACCGGAGCCAAAGGGCTCAAGGAGGCTGTCGATCGAATCGCGCGCGAGGATGAAGTTTTCTTCTCTGAGCGATTTGTGCTGCCGCGTCCGCTGCTGAAAGCGATCAACTCGGACAAGCAGTGCGTGCTGCTGATCGACGAGATCGACAAGTCGGACGCGGAATTCGAGGCTTTTCTGCTCGAGTTGCTTTCCGACTTCCAGATATCGGTGCCCGAACTCGGAACGATCAAGGCAAAGCATCTGCCGCTCGTGATTCTGACCTCCAACAACGCCCGCGAAATGTCCGACGCTCTGAAGCGCCGCTGTCTTCATCTATATATCGATTTTCCGACCCGCGAGCAGGAGCTTGCGATCGTAAAACTCAAAGTGCCGGGGGCGGCCGACAAGCTCTCACAGGAAGTCGTCACGGTCGTGCAGAGTCTGCGCAAGCTTGATTTGAAGAAGACGCCCGGTATTTCCGAAACGCTCGACTGGGTTAAGGCGCTGACGCTTTTAAACGTCCAGAGCCTCGATCAGGAGCTCGTCAACGAGACGCTGGACACGATCGTCAAATACGAGGGCGACGTTCGCAAAGCGCAGGAAGAGCTCAAGGATTACGTGCGGCGGGTTCGCAATCGCCGAGGCGGCGAGGCGGCCGGTAGCAGCGACAAGGATCTGCTCAACTGATGAACGCTCGCGGATCTTCGCATCCGGGACTCAGAGCCCGATGCGCCGTGGTATACTGAAATCCTGACGAGGCGGCCATGAAGGAAAAGCTGGTCGAATTCGCAAACCTGCTGCGCGACAATGGCGTGCGAGTTTCGCTGGCCGAAACTCTGGACGCGTTTAGTGCCAGCGAGATAACCGGGCTTTCCGAGCGCGATTCGTTTCGCTGTGCGCTGCGCGCCACGATGGTGAAGCGGGCAAGCGAGCTGCCGGTTTTCGAAGAGCTGTTTGACATCTACTTTTCCGGCCTTGGCGAAATAATCAAGCAGGCGAGCAAGGCGGTGCAAGATGCGCTCTCGATGTCAGACCAGGAATTCCAGAAATTCCTCGACGAAGTCGAGAAGATGCTCAAGAAAGAAGGCAAGAATCTTTCCGAGCTGGCCAAGCAATTGCTCAAGAACAATTCCGGCATGATGGAAAAGCGGATCAGCGACGCCGCGCGCGCGGTCCGACTCAAAGGTATCGAGCGCACCATCGAGGAGAACTACTTTGCCCGCGCGCTCGCCCGCGAACTCGGGCTGGACAAGATCGAAGCCGAGATAAAGGAGCTGCGCGAACAGCTCGAAAAGATGGACCTCGGCGACGCGATGAAGGCGCGGATGGAGGAATATCTGGAGCGCCGCTTGAAAGCGCTCGAGGACATTATCCGCCGCTACGTCCGCATGGAGCGCGAGAAGAAAGACATCCGCCAGCGCGAAAATCAGCGCATGAACCAGATCGCGGAAAAGAGTTTCTATTACCTGAGCGAGGAAGAGCTCAAGAAGATGCAGGAAGCGGTGCAGAAACTCGCCGCTCGGCTGAAGAACGTGATCTCGGTCCGCCGCAAGCACGCGAAGAAGGGCCGCTTTGATATCAAGCTGACCCTGCGCAAAAACCTCGGATGCGGCGGCGTGCCATTCAATCTTCGCTTCGAGCGCCGCAAAAAGGAAAAACCGCAGGTCGTCATCCTGTGCGACGTGTCGGACTCGGTGCGTAACGCGTCGCGCTTCATGCTCCAGTTCGTTTACTCGCTGCAGGATCTATACTCGCGCGTGCGCAGCTTCATCTTTGTGAGCGAGATCGGCGAGGTGACCGAGCACTTCCGCAACAACGATATCAAAGACGCCTTGGACGTTGCGCTCAAGGGCGATATCATCAACGTGTACGCGCACTCGAACTTCGGCTACGCATTCCGCAGTTTCGTTTCCGATCATATCGGCGCGATCAACAAGCGGACCACGGTGATTGTCCTGGGCGACGCGCGTAACAACTATAATTTGCCGCACGACTGGTGCCTGCGCGAAATCCGCCAGCGGGCCAAGCGCGTCATTTGGCTCAACCCCGAGAGCCGCAACACTTGGGGCTTCGGCGACAGCGAGATGGATAAGTACCAGCTCCACTGCGATATGGTCGAAGAGTGCCGCAATCTCAACCAGCTTTACCGCGTCGTGGATCGATTGGTGGTACACTGAGTGAACGCCTTCGCCACTCTCTGCGGCGCCTTTGGTTGACCACGCGAGGTCTTTGGGCCAAGATAACTTCACGCAACCGCCCGGGTTCCAAGCCTGGCGAACGCGCAACGGAAGGGCGGGAAACTTTAACAGGCCTATCGATGACCGCTCATAGAGAAGATTTCATTTTGATGGTGGTTGGCGGAATCAAGATTGATCCTTCCACCAAGATGCCGATCGTTGTTCTGAAAGATCCTGATAACCGCATGAATCTCCCGATCTGGATCGGGCCGCTTGAAGCCACCGCGATGGCGACCGAACTCGAGGGTATTCGCTCCCAGCGCCCGATGACCCACGACCTCTTGCGCAACCTGCTGGCCGAGTTCGGCGCCACAGTCGAGGCGGCAGAGATCACCGAGCTGCGCGAAAGTACGTACTTTGCGCGTCTGCAGTTGAAGACCCGCGAGGGCAAGGCGCTTGAGATCGATTCGCGCCCATCCGACGCGATCGCGCTCGCGCTGCGCACCAAGTCTCCGATCTACGTGGCGAAAAAGGTGCTCGAAGACTCCAGCGAGCTGCACGAAGCGGAGAACCAGGCCGCGGCTCCCAACACCGACCAGAATCTTGCCGGAATTTCGCGCGACAAATGGTCCGAAATTCTCGAACGGATGTCACCCGAGGATTTCAAGTACAAGATGTAATCGCGCTTGTGCGCGCGGCTGATGTCCGCGGCCCAGCGCCCTGCCGCGGTAAGTAGCGGACGGCGCCCAAGATGACGCTCTGCGATGCCGCCGACCCATCGTAAAATCACCCGCAAGGAACTTAAGCAGCCCGACGAATTTCAATCCGTCGTCGAGAGCGCGCAGGAGTTCCTGCAGAACAACCTGCGCCAGGTCGTCATCTCGGTCGTGATTGTCGCGATTGCGGGGGCGATTGCAATCGGCACCTGGTCCTACGAAACCCATCGCGATCGCATGGCCGGAGAAGCATTTTACGGAGCGCTCACCGCGCTGCAGAACAAACAATATACCGCCGCGCAAACTGAATTCACCAAACTCTCGATTAACGAACCAAATCGCCGCGTCGGCAAGCTCGCCCGCCTTTATCTCGCGGAGGCCTATATCGGTGAAAATCAATTCGCCAAGGCGCGCGACGCTCTCATCGCGTTCGTATCCGAGTACCATGACCCGGAATTCTCGAGTATTGCGCTGAACGATCTCGGCGTGGTCTACGAACGGATGGGCGATCTAAAGAAGGCTGCCGGCGCTTATCATCAGGCGGCGAATATCCCCGGACCGGCGCGGGATGGCGCGGCACTCTCAGCCGCGCGCGTCGAAGCCAAACTCGGAGACAAGCAGGCCGCGATTCAGAGCTATCGCGATTTCCTTGCGCAGCATCCGTATTCGCAGCAGCGCACCGTCGTGGTGGAGTCGCTTGCGATGCTCGGGGTATCGCCGGAATCGATGAGCCGCGGCGCCGCGCAGGCTCCCGCCTCAGGCCCGATGCCGGTTGTCATCTCGACTCCCGGTGCGGCCAGATCCGCCCCAACGGCAAAACACTGAACCTGGCTGCTAGCCTGCGCAGCCCGTCGCTTCATGGACCCAGAAAACCGCGAGAGCTACTTGCGCGCGGCCTTCTCGGCGTCAGTCTTCTGAAGCTCCGAGTTGATCACGAAATCGAAAACCTTTCCTTCTGGCAGGCCGACCACCGAAATCCCGTTGAGAAAAAAGGTCGGCGTCGATGAGACTTTGAC
>JASHOJ010000192.1 GCA_030041155.1 Candidatus Binataceae bacterium
TTGAAATCGAGTTCGATCGGTTTTTGTTGTGCCGCTGCGGCTGCGCCGGGAGATGTTTCGTCCTCGTCATCTTTCACAACGAGACTGTTGAAATCGGCGCGTGCATCGTCGTCGTCCACCGGATCGTCTGTTCCTTCAAGAATGGAATCTTTTCGAGCCTCATTGAAAGCCGCGACGGCTTGGAGCCAGCCGGATTCCGAGCACAACGGGTTCAGCACCCGATGCGCGATCAAGTTCGCATGCTGCCGATCGAGGAAGATTTGACAGGGCGCATCGGGAGCCGTAAAGACGCGCGCGAACACATCCGGCGCGGGTGAAGGGCCAGACAACCTGCCGGCCACCTCAGCGATTTGCCGCAGCAGGGCCAGATTCGGTTCCTCGCCGCTGCGGCGGACCAAGCGGGCCGTCAACTGCGACCGTGTCTGGTCCTCGCAATCATCAGCGATGGTCGCGAGGCTCGATCCAAGTTCGCGAACTTCATCGGGGTTGGACGCAGCAACGATGCGATCGAGCAAATTCGACGCAGCCTGGTTGAAGCTCGCACTTCCGGCGCCCTTGCCAAGCTCGTCCATGTCCTCGGACAGACTGCGTAAATTCTCCGCATCCGTTTCTTTGGCGACACGAGCCGCCAGAATCGCGGCCGCACGTTGAAGATCGCTGCCGTCGACCTTCTTCAGCGCGTGAAGGCCCGCTGTGAGCGATCGAAGAGAGGCAACATCCGCGTCCCCGGACATCGCGCGCGTGAGCGCTGCTGCGGCCTGATGAAGCACCGCCGGACTCACCTCGCCGGAAAAGGCCCCGAGGGTGAAAGCGATGGTTCGAAGCACGCTGGAGCGCGGCTCGGTGACCATACGGCCGCTCAGCCGGGAGGCGAGTTGGCGTGCCGTGTCACCCTCGACGTGTTCGGCGAGAGCGAGGACACCTTCGGCAAGAGCGAGAATTCGGGTTGCGTCCGATTCGACGATCATTTGTGCGACGAGCAGACGGGCAAGCTGCGCGCGATCGCCGCTGTTAAGCCGATCCTCAAGATCGTCGAGCGGCGATGCGAGCACGGCAATGGCGTCCGGGTCGCGCTCAGCGATCATCCGGCGCACCAGGAGCGACGCCGCAGCGGCGGCATCCGCTGGGGTGAGCTTCTCCTTCAGCGATGCCAGCGCAACGGCGAACTCAGCCGCTGCGTTCGGATCGGTGGTCACGCGAAGACGTTCCAGCAGTTGCGCCCGCACTTTCTGAATCGTTTGCGCCGGCGTTTTCTCCTTGAGACCGGCCATTGCGGCTGCCAGGCGATTCGCCGTGGCTGGATCGTTCGTGACGGTTATCCCTTGCTCGAGAATCGCGATGAGCTCGGGCGATTTTCTCTCCGTTGATCTCGAAGCGACGGCGCTCCAGGCGGAAAGCAGCGCGTCCAGATCCTTCGTCTCAAATTCAAGCATCATGCGGCGTGCCAGCGAGTCGCAAATTCGGTCGGCCGCCTCGCCGCTGATTTTCCCTTTCAAGGGCGCGAGTCCCAGGGCCAGCGAAGAAAGTGAATTCACCTTGAGCTCACGATCGATGCGCGCCGCCAACTTTGACGCGATTTCACTCGCGGCCGGCGACGACAGCTTGTTCGCGAGAGCATTCAACTCGAGGATCTGAATTCGTAGTTCCGCCTGGTTTTGCTCTTCGACAGCGCGGCCGGCGAGTTCTCCCGCGAATCGCTCGGCGTCCTTCGGCGCGACTTGCTGTTCGAGTGCCTGGACCGCCGGCAAGGCGGCGTAATCGAGAGTTTCCCTTGGGTGCTGTTTCTGTTTTGCGAGCATCGCGGGCAAGAGGTCCGCAGCCCTGGCGGAGCCGACGCCCGTCGCAAGCGCCGTCACGCCGGAAGCAAGCGCGTTGGCCATCTCGACATCGGTTGTTTCAACCAGCCGTGCCACTAAATGCGAAACGATCTGGTTTTTCTCGCGGCTGCCGATCGCGCCCCCGATGCTCCAGCGCGAGAGGAAGTTCACAGACGCGTCGACCACCGCCGGAGCCGCCGGGCTTTCGAGCGCGGAACGAATGGCTTTTTCGAAAAGAAACTGCGCGTCCGCCGATCGGACTTGGCTAAGCGCTACCGCAAGCCCTTGTTCGCGGCCTTCGATTCTCCTGACGTTTCCGGAGGTAAGAGCGCGGCGCAGAAAACCGAGCCGCACGTATTTGTCCGACTGGAAAAGTTCGAGTTCGGCGGCGGCCTCCTTGGCCAACTGCTCGTCGGTCCGGTCCGGCTGAGGCGTGAAGACCTCGAGGAATGCCGCGCCCGATTTTTCCTCTTGCTTGTGCTGCGCAAAGATGCGTAAGCCCGGGACCGCAACACATCCAGCTACGCAGAATACCGCCAGGAACACTTTCCAGCTCCTCCGTCCTGCGCCGGTGCGGCCGGAGGCATCCGCGATGGGAACGCGGCGTGGCATCTCGACATTCCCGAGTTTATCTGATGTTTCTGATGCTTGCCGCAAGCGCTTCGACAAGCCGCGAATTCTCTTCGCGCGTACGCACGGCAAC
>JASHOJ010000193.1 GCA_030041155.1 Candidatus Binataceae bacterium
TTTCAGCCGGTTTCACGACCGGAACCTTAGCGCGAGTCGCCACGCTGCATAAGGCTGAACAGTTCAGCCATGAACAAAATTGGCAAAAAATCTAACGCTTGTTAGGCTGGCGAGAGCCGCTTTCCGCTCGCTCTTTAAGCGAAATTTGTCAGGTAAATCAAAGGAAATTTGCGATCCGCGCTAAGTGCCACGTTCCAGCTCCGCGAGCGATCCGGCCAAACGTGCCCTGCGAGTTTGACACATCGCGTAGACCGAATGCCGAGTCTTAAAAGAATATCAGAAGGTCAACCGTCATCAGCAATCTGGGCCACTTCGCTTGCTATTAGTACCCACGGCTGCTTCCTCATCGTCCAGTAGTGGGCCTCGGGTTTCAGCAGGGACGTGTCGTCAAGCGTGCCAGCTTTTACACTCATGCCCTTAACGGTTTGGTGATAGATGCGAGTCCCGCACTCCGAACAGAAAGCGCAAGTCTTCATTCGTCCACTATCGCACTTCACTTCAAAGGTCTTCAGGGTGCCGGAGATCAGCCTGAACGCGCCATCTGGCAGGGCGAGGCTCATACCAAAGGCGCTTCCTGATTGTCGCTGGCACTCTCTGCAGTGACACACTGCCAGACCGACCGGCTCTTTTGTAATCTCATACCTGATGCGACCGCACTGGCACCCGCCGCTCGTCGATCCTCTCATCGCCGTTCACCTCGTCTGTTCCTCGCGAAACCCAGAAATTAGATCTACGCGGACCGGAATACGAAAAAGTCTATCAGCTCGACGACCGGCTGGTCCCGCGGAGCAGTAGCTGCGTGGCGACGGACGGCTTCAAGGCCGCCGTCAAAGTCGCGGTCAGAAAGTTGTACAAGAATTGAGTCGGCTCGGTAACCAAGCCGCTCAGCATACGCGTGCCAATTTTGCGCTGCCTCGCTTGGCACAAGTTGATGCCGGTCCAAATCGAATCCTCGATCGCGGAAGGTCGCTTCGATGAAGCCGCGCGAATCCAGCGTCCGCTGCAGGAGCGGACGTGTCTGTGGGAAGAAAGGCACGTATGCGTAGTTTTCGATTTGCTCGACCGTTCCCGCACGCAGGCAAACGAACCCACGTTTGCGGAGAACTCGATGACATTCCTGCAAAACCTGGATCCGGTCATTGAAATGGTGGAACACCATCGACATAAACACCATGTCCACCAACTTGTCGCGTATAGGCAGAAATTCTCCGCGAGCACGAATATAAGTGACGCGCGGGTCCCGCTTGCTTCTGGCTTGGGCAAGCATTTTCTGCGAAGGATCGCTCGCAATCACCCGCGCACCGAGATGTTGCGCAAGCGCGGTCGAATAGCGGCCGGTGCCACAGCCGAGGTCAAGGATCGTGGGCGTGGCGAGTCCTCGTACTGATTGCGAGATAATACTGATCCAGCGTTCGAGTTGAGCCGCGCTGTAGTTGCGCCCCCGATCATAGCCCCGTGGCATATCCGTTTTGTCGTAATCCATCTCGGCTAGCGTATCTTAAGGCACCCATTCACACCCAACAGCCAAAGTCTCCGAAAGGCGCTCAACCGGCCAGTCCGCGTCTCGACTCGTGCCGAAGCAAAGTCCGCATATCCCTGGTTAGCCGCCATCGAAGGGGCCCGGTCGGTTTGACATGTCGCGTGGGCCGGAATTAACTGACTTGCGATGATGCTCGATCACGATAATCGGAACGCTAATGGCAATCGGTGCCGATGCACCCGTGCCTGCGCGCCGGTTTCGTAATCGAACAAAACAAAACCGGTTCCAGAAGAAAGGCCGCAGGCGAAACGCCTGCGGCCTTTTTGTTTTGAACCCGAGGTAAACGAAAATGCCGCCGCACCAATCGCGCCGCACCATGATTGCCGACCTGAAGGGTCGCGGGCCAAAGTCCGCCGTCCTATGCGGTTATATCCGCCGAATCCGCCAGACCAAGTCCACCACCTTTGTCGTGCTGCACGACCGCTCCGGCACGATCCAGGTCGTCGCCGATCCCGCCCTCATCAAGGGCGCAGGGCTGCGTGCGGAATCCGCGCTTGAAGTCGAAGGCTTGGCGCGCGAGGATCCGCGCGCGCCGGGCGGAATCGAGTTCGATGCCGCTGAAATAAGGGTTCTGAACCAGGCAGCGGATGATCTGCCGTTTAACTCCGTCTCGCGGCTCGATGATCTGTCGCCCGAACTGGTCATCAATTATCGGCCGCTCGCGATGCGCACCGAACGCGGCGGCGCGATCTTTCAAATCGAGGCGGCGCTCGCGCAGGGCTTTCGCGCCGCGCTCATCAAGCGCGGCTTCACGGAAATCTTCAGCTCGAAGATTGTCGCCAACGCGACCGAGGGCGGCACCAATCTGTTCCCGATTCGCTATTTCGACCGCGCCGCGTACCTGGCGCAAAGCCCGCAACTCTACAAAGAGTATGGGGTCGCGGCGTTCGAGCGGGTGTTCGAGACCGCGCACGTTTACCGCGCGGAGCCGCACGCATCCTCGCGCCACTTGTGCGAATACTACTCGCTTGACCTGGAGATGGGCTTTATCGAGGGCGTGCGCGACTTGATCGAGCTTGAGCGCGAAATCTTAAGCGAAATCTTCGCCGAAATCCGCGCACGGTTCGATAAGGCGCTTGCCTTGTTCGATGCCTATCTTCCCGAACTCGACGGCGCGCCGACATGGACGTTTGACGATTGCCTCGCGCGGCTTCGAGCCGCGCATGGCCGCGACGATCTCACTGATGATCTCGATCCCGCGGCTGAACGGCAACTATGCGCAATCGCGGAGAAGGAATGCGGCGTCGCAGCCGTGTTCGTAACCGCTTTTCCGCTCGCGAGCCGCCCGTTTTATACTCATCCGGCCGCCGACGGCGCGCACGCGGAGGGCTTCGACCTGCTGCTGCGCGGAGTCGAGGTCACGACCGGCGGAAAACGGCTTCATCGCCGCGCCGATCTGGACGCGGCGCTCCAATCTCGCGGAATCAATCGGTCCGGCTTCGAAAACCATCTGCGGATGTTCGATTTCGGGATGCCGCCGCATGGCGGCCTCGCAATCGGACTTGAGCGTCTGACCTGCCAGGTGCTGGGACTCAAGAACATCCGCGAGGCGACAGCCTATCCGCGCGATCTGAACCGCCTGCAACCGTGAATTCGCATTGTCGGCGCCGCATTCGGAACAGCCATCTCAGTTGCTCAAACCATCGAGCAGCGCCCTGGCGTCTTTCAAGTCGGCGGTGTCGAAGCCCTCGGTGAACCAGTGGTAGATGTCGGTGAGCATCGCGCGCGCTTCGTCGCGGCGATCGGTATCGCGCAGCAGCCGCGCGAGGCTTGTCGTTGCACGCAGCTCCCACGACTTGGCGCCCATCTTTTGCGCGACCGCGATCGCCTCGCGGAGGTCGGCTTCGGCAGCTTCGGCTTGGATAAGTTTAATCCGCATTTCGCCGCGCAATCTTAAATGCTCGGGTCTGAGGCCTTGCTGCTGAGTTGAGAGCGCGGTTTCAATAGATTTCATCGCGGCGTCGTATTTCCCGGCCATCGCTTGCACCTCGGCAAGAACGAGGAGGGAGCTGCCAAAGGAACCTCCCAAGCGGCTCGCAGGACCGGAGAACTGCCCATCGAGGAGAGCCAGCCCTTCCCCCGGATTACCGAGACAAGCGAGCGCCCAAGCCTTATTCATGATGTTTAGCGGCTCCAATCTAAACCAGTTCTCTTCGCCGAGTGCGATGGATTGTGAGGCTGCGGCGAGCGCGTGTTCCGGTTCTCGAAGCAGGAAATTCAAACTAGCCTCGAGCCATTTTGCAATCATCAGGGGAAATGGCTCCTTGAGAGCGGTCGCGTAGGCAGTTGCTTCTGCCATCCGCTCGCGCGCCAGATCGATTCGGCCCATCATCCATGCGCAGCTGGCCGCGATTGCCAGGACTACCACGGTTCCTTCGCTGAGCGTGCCGCGCGGGGAGGTTGCATTCTGATTATTTCGCCAAAGCGCGAAGTGCTTCTCCGCTCCGGCCAGGTCTCCCTCATAGAAGCGCACCTGCACAGCGGCGTTATAGGCATAGTCAAGACTGGCCGCACTGCCTTCCAATTCGGCAAGTTCCAATAGCTGATTCCCCAAAGCCGAAGAGCCTTCAAAGTCACCGGCGCGTGCGATTATGACTCGGCGAAGAAAGAGCACTTGTACCAGTTCGGCGAGGTTCCCCGTTCTCTCCGCAATGCTGCTGGCGCGCAGCAGCGCGTCGGCGGTTTCGGCAGTATCGGGACCGTGCGAGCGCCAACATGCCAACGCCAGCACGCTTGCGAGCTCGGATTCGCGAATATCGCGCTCCGGCGATTCCGGAAGCCTGGCGATCAGTTGCAGTGCATCGCCGAACTGCGCACGCGACTCTGCGTATGCAAAGCGTGCGAACGCTTGCCTGCCTGCAAGGGAAAGAAAGGTTACAGCCTTATCGTTATTTGCGCTGCGCGCGTAGTGATGCGCCAGTTCCGTCAGGTGATCGTCGAGATGCTCTCGGTAAAGGCTTTCGATCGCTTGCCCGGCTTGATCATGAAGTATCTTGCGCCGCTCCATCAGTACCGAACCATAGGCGACCTCCTGGGTGAGCGCGTGCTTGAAAGTGTATTCGGTATCGCCGACTGCAGGCTGTTCGTAAATGAACTCTCCCAGTTGCAAGTCACTGAGCATCCGGTTGAGGTCGTCGTCGGCTTTGGAAACCACTGACCGAATCAGCGACAGCGGAAATTCACGCCCGACCACCGCAAGCGTCTGCAGCAGGTCTTTTTCATCCGCAGGCAGGCGGTCGATGCGTGCGGCAAGTATTCCCTGCACCGTGGGCGGAATCTTTAATTCCGCGATCGGTTTGGTCAGTTTGACGCCGCCGTCGCGCACCAGCGCACCCTCGTCGAGCAGGACCTGCACCGTCTCTTCCATGAAGAACGGATTACCCTCGGTTTTCTCAGTGATGAGCTTCTTGAGCGGCGCCAACTCCGGGCCGTCGCCCAACAGCGCTGAGAGCATCTCGTCAGCCGACTCCTTGCCGAGCGGATCGAGCCGCAACTGGGTGTAGTAGGTCTTCGAACCCCACTGATGGGAGTATTCAGGGCGATAATTGACCAGCAGCAGGATCTTCGCCGTTGCAATCGAGTCGGCCAGCAGATTCAGGAACGCCTGCGTCTCTTCGTCGACCCAGTGCAAATCCTCAAAGATCACCATCAGCGGCTGGTTGAGCGACTCGCGTAGGAGGATGCGCTTGATCGCATCAAGCGTGCGCCGCCTCTTCACCTGCCCATCCATTGCCGCCAGCGGATCGTCGCCTTCGATGATGCCCAGCAGGCCAAACAGGTAGGGCAGCGTGTCTTCGAGGGCACG
>JASHOJ010000194.1 GCA_030041155.1 Candidatus Binataceae bacterium
GGATGAAAAAGGCGACGAGATCGACGCGGTGGTGCGCCGAAAAATCCTCTCGATCAAACGCGGTATCGTCGAAGGCAGTAACGAGTGGACGATCCTGTTCCGGCGCTATCGAGACGAGGAATTGCGCAAGCGCGGAATTCTCCACTGATGTCGCCGGACGGCGCAACGCCAGCGGCGCTTGTTCCCGGAGATGTGGCAGTGCGCGCTGGCCGCACCAGGCGCGGGCTGTTCGCCTCGATGCCGCCCGGGCGGGTGCTCGATTTCCCGGCTGGCGGCGGAGAGCAATCGGCGGCGCTCGCGCATCTCGGATACGAAGTGATTTCCGCCGATCTCTTTCCGCCCCGCGATCGCACGCTCTTGGAAGGCGCGAATCGTAAATGGGTATGCGCCGACGCCAATGCCGCGATGCCGTTCGCTCCGGCCGTCTTCGACTACGTCCTGTGCCGCGAAGGAATCGAACATCTGGAGGACCAGACTGGCTTTGTCCGCGAATGCGATCGCGTGCTCAAACCGGGCGGGCGCATCGTGCTCACCACGCCCAACGTGATGCATCTGTCGGCGCGCGCCAGTGTGTTCCTGACCGGCCAGCGCAACCTGCGGCGCGGCCTGATCAATGAAGTGGCGACGCTGCGCGCGCGCAAGGGATCGCGCATCTATCACGGCCATGCGTTTCTGATCGACTATTTTCGCCTACGCTATGTGCTGCGAATCTGCGGGTTCGATAATCTGGCGGTCTATACCGATCGCATGAGCGCGACCTCGCTTGCGATGGCGCCGATCGTGCCGATTCTATGGGCATCGGCCAAATTCTCGCTTAAGGTCGCGGCCCGAGCGGCTACGCGGCGCGGCCAGCGCCCAACCGATGCGCGCGTGGTGGGCGAGCTGATGCGCGACGTGTTTTCGCCGGCGCTCCTGTTCGGCCGCAGAATGATCGTCGTCGCGCAGCGTCCCGCCTGACCTCTCGCCGCAGCGGCAATTTGCCGCTCAGGCGGTCGAAGAATACGTTTGTCTAGCGAGCCTGACAGGTAGTTTATGCTCCTGAATCATAGCGCACAGAGTAGCTGTGTCGTCCTCGGCTGTGTCGTTCTGGCGATGGCTGCGCGGCGAGCGGTACACGCTGCCCTCAGGGTCGCGATTGTTGCCGCGATCGCGCTCCTGGTCATTGTTCCTGTGACGAGCGCTGCCTCTAAGCATGTCCCTGCGGCGAGTTCAACCGCCTCGGCACAATTGAAGGCGTCGCCGGCAAAAGGAATCGACGTTGTTCTGGTTCTGCCAGCAGGAAGAGATGTTGCCCCGATTGAGTCCGATCAGTTGAAGAAGATGATCCAACTGACCGATGCGATTCATAAGCTCATACCAACGGCGCGTATCGGGATCGTGTTTTATGGATCGGCAGGCCGGAGTCCAAAGGTCGTTCCGCTGAGCACCGGTTTCGATAAAGTCCGCGCCACTCTCGTATCCGCCAGGATTGACCAGCGGAGCGCTGTCAGCGACAACCTGCTGGCTGCGATACAAGCTGCGAAAGACTCCGACTGGAAGCCGGGCTGGCGTCATGTCGTGGTGATGATAGGTGTCAGACTTCCGAGCGACGCAACCGACGGGGCCATATTCAACTATGCAAGTGAGATTCACGCATCAGGTGGAATCGTTAACACCGTCGACGCTTCCCCCCTCTTGTATAAGAAGACCCACCAAACGCTGACGGGCGAAAAAGAAAAAAAACTTGACGGCTTCCTCGCCCAGATAGCTTCATCAGGCGGTGGCGCTCTCCGTGAATTCAATCCGCCCCCCAGGAAGCCCTCCAGCAATGCCTTTCCGGTCCCACCAAATGCCGACCGCGGATGATAGAATAGTCGCATGGATGACAGGGAATTCTCGCAGGCTTCCGATGATTGCCTTGCGCGGGTGGCGAAATGGCTCGAAAGCCTGGATGCCGACGAAGTGGACTATTCCACTGCCGACGGCTCAGTAACGCTCGAGTTTGCCGACGGCACGAAATTCATCCTAAGCCGTCAGTCGGCGACCCGGCAGATGTGGCTCGCAGCTGGAGCGCGCGCCTATCACTACGATTACGATCTGTCACACGGGGAATGGATCGACGACAAGGAGCATCGCGATCTCTATTCGCAGCTCTCAGAGCTGGTTTCCGAGCACGTCGGCCACCAAGTCGATTTCGACGCCTGAAGCCGCTTCCCGTGGGTAAGTGAAGCAAACTCGGCACCGTGCCGAACGGCGCGGTACCGAACCTTGTCAACGGTGGTTGAAAGATAAGCTGCCCGACCGCGAGACTCAGTTGACCCGACGCCGGCTTGAGGCTTCCGCCGTATGCAAATAGCTCGTGAACCTGTCGTTCGCCGGCGGCGTAATCGAGTTTTGCATCATGATCAATCCGATTTGCCCTCGATGCCCCGCGCCGTGAGCCATCACGTGCAACAGCATCTCCTCCCGCGACATGCGGCCCGGTTCGCCATCGGTAAATGTAAAGTCGATCCTCTCGGCCAACTCAGCTTTATCCAGACGTGATACGTAATCGATATACCACTGATCGCTGGTCTTGACCGCCGCGGACAATTCTTCCAGCGATGGTAAGGGGCTTGGGTTGGGCGAAGTGTATCCGTGCTCAGTTCCCGTCAAATTCGCCGCGAAAATTCGGTCGACGGCATAAGTGTGGTTGAGGACCCTGATCGCAATCTCCTTTGCCGGAGAAGCCCCGTCAAATAGCCGCATCGCCGCGAGAATCTCATCATTGGCGTTCGCTTTGTACCTGAACAACCGCTCCAGCGTGCTGACTTGATCCATTTCCTTTCTCCTAATCAGTGTAATTGCAAACCTGCGCCTCGGAGATCACTGTGAACTGATCCCCTCAGGCGGGCTGCGAAGGCTTTCTTGCGGTCACCGTTCGAGCGGGAGGAAACGTCCAGAAACTGAGTCCGGAGATCTCCACATCAATCATGTTCGATTTGCGCAACTCGTCAGCATAGAGATCGGCGCCGTGTAGATCCGAAATCGCCACTTGGCCGCCTGGATTGAGGGTGCGCACGATTTCGCGGATAGCCTCTCGGCGTCCTTCGGCGTCGCGAACATTATGGATCGCGAAGTGGGCCACGGTAGCGTCGAAACTGCGGTCGGCGAATGGCAACTTCCGCATGTCTCCATCGTGAACCCTGACGCGCTGTGCGACTCCCTCGAGCTCGGCATTTCTCAAAGTGGCTTCGCGCGAATTGTCGTACTGATGCAACTGCGACCACAGATCGATACCTACTGCGTGACCTCGCGGCAGCAGCTTTGCGGCGGCAATGAGCAGGAGCCCATGGCCACAGCCGACATCGAGCACGGCCTCGTCTCCGCGAAGCTTGAGGCGGGCGAGCAAGCGGTCGCGTGCGTGGAATTTACCAACCCGGCTGCTTGCGAACATGAGCGAGGCAAGAATCAGGCAGCAAAAGCCAAAAATTTGAATCGCGTAATCGACGGCATGCCGGGCGTGCCAGTGGGCGAGAACAAACCCGCCGATTACCCCCGCAAAGCCGAGAATGAACATCGCGTAAACGGCCAACCCAGCATCGAGACCATAATCCGGCGTTTGTCTGCTCATGTTTTGTGCCTCACGTCCCGGTGGCGAGCCTTCCTTGTGATTCGCGTTTTCGCTATAGCTAAAATATAAGTTTTAGCTCGCAATAGTAAACTCGCATTTCCGGCGAATATAAATGACATACAAATTACAAACGAACCCTAGAAAATCGGCATCCCAAGAGCGATCGCGTTCAACCGTCGATGCCCTCATAGAAGCGACTACTCGCATTTTGATCAAAGAAGGCTACGACCGGGCGAGCACCAACAGGATTGCCGAGGTGGCGGGAGTCAGTATCGGTTCGTTGTATCAGTACTTCCCGAGCAAGGAAGCGTTGGTAGCGGCTGTCATTGACCGCCATACGCAACAAATCTCCGCGGTCACGCGTAACGCCCTGGTCAAGGCGGCTGCGCGCCCAATCGAGGACGCGGCGCGCGAATTCGTTTCAGTCGCAATCGACGCTCATCGCATCAATCCGAAGCTTCATGGAGTGCTTGCGGAACAGATTCCACGCGTTGGGCGGCTCGAAAATATCGAGGCGAATGTCCGAGAGGGTTATGCACTGGTTCGGGCCTATCTGGAGGCACATCGAGATGAAATTGACGTCGCCGATCTAGACCTGACGGCCTTCGTCCTGGTGACAGTGGTTGAAGCGCTGACGCATGCGGCCGTCCTGCGTCGCCCCGATCTTCTGGCCGACGAGAAAGCGGGGAGGTTTGTGGATGACGTGACTCGCTTGATCCTCGGGTATCTGCGGAAGCAGTAATAAATAAGAGGTTCATTAGATACGAAGAAAAAGCGAATAAACGCGGATTTTAGGTCAACAGTCGATTTGCAGCGTGTTTGCACATCGATCTATGCCTCCAAACATGCGTTTAAATGGCCCTAGAAGCGTTTTCCTGCCGCTGTCAACGGCAAGCTGGTATCACACCACGTCCGAAACACCGGAGAGCTTTATTCTGCCATTTTTCGTCTGGCCGGCTGCGTGACCTCCCGTCGTCACGCACAAATCACTCCTGATACTCCGAGCCAGTCCCGTTTCGCTTGCATTTTCCCCGGATACGTCGTTACACTCTGGCCGGTTGGCACTCTCGTTGCGCGAGTGCCAATTGACATTTCGGCGTTCGTGATTAACTTGCGACCGACCGGATCTTTCTCAGGCCGGATTGCAAAACAACTTTCCAGGAGGCTTAAGGTCCCCAATGAAATTCAGACCGCTGGGCGATCGAATTCTAATCAGGCGAATCAAGGAAGAGGAAAAGACCAAGGGCGGCATCATCATACCCGATACCGCCAAGGAGAAGCCGCAGGAGGGAAAGGTTATCTCGGTCGGCAAGGGCAAGTACAACGACGAGGGCAAGCTTATACCGATCGAGGTCAAGGCGGGCGACAAGGTGCTGTTTGGAAAATACTCCGGCAGCGAGATCAAGCTGGAAGGCGAAGAGCACGTCATCCTGCGCGAGGATGACATCCTGGGAATCCTCGACTGAGCGCTAGATCGGAAGTTTCTGGCCGATGAACATCCAACCCAAATTTGAATACAGGAGAGGCAAGAATCCATGCCTGCGAAAGTAGTTCGTTTTTCCCAGGAGGCGCGCGAGAAGATTCTCAAAGGAGTCAATGTCCTCGCCGACGCCGTAACCGTAACGCTCGGCCCCAAAGGCCGTAACGTGGTTCTCGAAAAGAGCTTCGGCGCCCCCAACGTCACCAAGGACGGTGTGACGGTGGCCAAGGAAGTCGAGCTCGAAGACAAGTTTGAAAATATGGGCGCGCAGATGGTCAAGGAAGTCGCTTCCAAGACCTCCGACGTCGCCGGCGACGGCACCACCACCGCCACCGTGCTTGCCCGCTCGATTTATACCGAGGGAATCAAGATGGTCGCGGCGGGCCACGATCCGATGTCGCTCAAGCGCGGGATGGATCGCGCGGTCGAGGCGATCACGGGCGAGCTCAAGACGCTCTCCAAGCCGACAAAGGACCGCAAGGAGATCGCGCAGGTCGGCACTATTTCGGCCAACAACGACTCCACTATCGGCGACATTATCGCCGAGGCGATGGAGAAGGTCGGCAAGGAAGGCGTGATCACGGTCGAAGAGGCGCGCGGACTCGAAACCCAGCTCGAAGTGGTCGAAGGGATGCAGTTCGATCGCGGTTATCTGTCGCCCTACTTCGTCACCGATCCCGAGCGGATGGAAGCGAAGCTCGAAGATGCGTACATCCTGATCCACGAGAAGAAAATCTCCTCGATGAAGGATCTGCTGCCGATTCTCGAGACTATCGCCAAGACCGGCAAGCCTTTTCTGATGATCGCCGAGGATATCGAGGGCGAGGCGCTGGCGACTCTGGTCGTCAACAAGATTCGCGGCACTCTCTCCTGCATCGCGGTCAAGGCGCCCGGCTTCGGTGATCGGCGCAAGGCGATGCTCGAAGATATTGCGGTGCTGACCGGCGGCCGCGCCATCTCCGAGGAACTCGGAATCAAGCTCGAAAACGTGACCCTGAACGATCTCGGCCGCGCCAAGCGGATCGTAGTCGACAAGGACAACTGCACGATTATCGACGGCTCGGGCAAGAAGGCCGATATCGAGGGCCGCATCAAGCAGATTCGCGCTCAGATCGAGGAGACAACTTCCGACTACGATCGCGAGAAGCTGCAGGAACGCCTTGCAAAGCTGGTCGGCGGAGTCGCGGTTATCCGCGTCGGAGCGGCGACCGAAATGGAGATGAAAGAAAAGAAGGCTCGCGTCGAGGACGCGCTGCACGCAACCCGCGCCGCAGTCGAAGAAGGCGTGGTGCCGGGCGGCGGAGTCGCGCTCGTGCGCGCTTCAGGAGCGCTCGATAACCTGCGCGCCGGCGAGACCGAGAAGGTCGGCATCGGGATCATCAAACGCGCGGTCGAAGGGCCGGCCTGGTGGATCGCCCACAACGCGGGCTGGGAAGGCTCGGTTGTTGTCGACAAGATCAAAGGCAACAAAGGCTCATTCGGCTTTAACGCCGCAACTGAAGAGTTCGAGGATTTGACCAAGGCCGGCATCATGGATCCGACCAAGGTGGTCCGCAGCGCTCTTCAGAACGCCGCATCGGTTGCGAGCCTGCTGCTCACCACCGAGTGCATGATCGCCGAGAAGCCCGACGAGAATAAGGGCGGCCCTGGCGGTCCGGCGATGCCTCCGGGCGGCATGATGTAGACCGCGCGATAGCGGATTGCGCAACCCCGGCGGCGGAGCCGATCCGATCGGCTCCGCCGCTTTTTCGTCTGTCCTTCCTGCCACTCAGACTTAGATGCATTCGCCAGAGTATAGCCTCATGCGACGCGACCTTTCGCCCGCGCCACGATGCTGTCACGAGCATGCAACAATTCACCTTCCTTGCAACCGCCCGTTACTTGGCGCGCGGCTTTTGATTTCAGTGGCGCGGACGCCCCACAGCAATCGCCGTCCTTGCGTGCTTATATCAATCACTCGCTAGCCATGTGTGAATTTGCGGTATCAGATGCGAAAGTTTGCGTTGCAACGCTTACACATCTCCATTGGCCTGCCGATTGCTTCTCTCAACTCGTGTGAACAATTCGGTAGCCGACACGAAATCCCGCCCAAGGGTGGGCAGGAGGTTTCCAGGGATGTCCGTCAGGGTTCTCATCGCCGATAGCTCTGGAACTGCGCGAGAGGTCGTCCGCCATCACCTGGCCTGTATGGGATGTGAAGTCGTTGCCGAAGCCGACAACGCGCTGCAGGCCGCGAACCTGTTCAAAACTGTGCGTCCGGGCGTGGTGATGCTGAGCGTTGGCCTGAAAGTCGGCGGCGACCTGGACGCGCTCGCACTGGCGAGGATGATCCGGGAGTACGCGCCGGAAACCGCGATTATCGTGATGGGAGCGGCGGAGCATTCACCGCAGTTTGCGCCATTTGTCAGCGAAGGGGCGGTCGAATATCTGACACATCCGCTCGACGCGCGCAGTTTCGAGCGCGTATGGCGCAAGCTTTCGACCCGTTTTCCGGAATTGCGACCGGGCGAGCGTCCTGGCGCCGGCAGCACGCACCGGGTAGGCAGCAACGGCCGTTAACCAGAGTTCTCATCCGGATTGATAATCCGGACTCGGAACCAGAACGCGTTCGACGCTAACCTTTCCGTCGGGATCGCACTCAACCCACGCGACCCATCCCGAATGATCTCCCGAATAGAGCGGGGCCGGTGTGCCGCAGTAAAAAGCCCGCGTGTCGCCCTGCGAAACGTCGTTCCAGACGTGCACGTGTCCGAGCGCGATATAATCGTAGCGCGAATCCGCTATCTCAGCCGCCGTGATCGGAGACGATCGATAGCTGTCGCCGTCCTCCATAAAAAATCCGTGCGCCAAGCCGATGTTCCACATGTCGGGTGCGGGCGCCGGCATCCCGAAAAGCGGCCGATACTCCGGCGTATGCTCCACGAGCGCGCGGCCCCATAAGCGGGTCGATATGGCGGGCAAATCGATCGTAACGCCTTCGGGCTCGAGAATAAGATGCAAGTTGCTCGGCAGCACTGTCCGCGGTAGCGGCGCGTAGATTGAGCGCTCATCGTGCGCGTCGTGATTACCGGGAATCATCACCACCGGCATCCGGGCTTTGCCGATAGTGTCGAGCGCGAACGCGAGACCCTCTTCGCTGACGCGCGCGGAATCAAACAGATCGCCGACAATCAGCAGCAGGTCGGCATGCCGCGCGTTGGCAAGCTCGACAACGCTCGCAAATGCCTGGCGCACGCGCCGACGCAGCTCTTCGCCACGAGGTCCGGCGCCGAAGGTATCGGTTTCAAGGTGCACGTCCGAAGTATGGACAACGCGGAGCCTGCGGGAAGGTCTCTTGCGGGCGTTTGAGGCTGTTTGGGGGGCGGTTTCCTGCATTTCGACGCTTGCTATAGTCTTAGATACTAAACTTTTAACGGGCATTCCATCGTAAGTTCGCCGCACCCACGCCCGGCAGAAAGGAGGTTGATTCGATCGCGTTATGATCGTCGTACTCAGGCCCAATGTGACCGAAGACCAGATTGGAAACGTGGTCAGGATGGTCGAGCAGCTCGACTATCGCGCGCACATTATCCGCGGCGTCGAACGCACTGTCGTCGCATGCGTTGGCGAAGAGCGCGGCGAGCATCAGCTCGAGCATCTGGAAGCACTGGCTTACGTCGAGCGCGTTCTGCCGGTGCTGCGATCGTTCAAGCTCGCCGCGCGCGAGGTGCGACCGGAGGGATCGCGAATCAACGTCGGCGGCGTCGAGATCGGCGGCCGGCGGCTTACGGTTATTGCGGGGCCATGCGCGGTCGAAAGCCGCGAGCAGGTGGAAGCCGCGGCGGACGGGGTGCGCTGCGCCGGAGCGCATCTGCTGCGCGGCGGCGCCTACAAGCCGCGCACATCTCCATATGCCTTCCAAGGGATGGAAGCCGAAGGTCTCGGATTACTCGAAGCAGCCGGCAAGCGGGTTCGTCTTCCGATCGTGACCGAGATCATGGATCCGCACGATATCGATCTGTTTGTCGAGCACGCGGATATGCTGCAGGTCGGCGCGCGCAACGCGCAGAATTTCTCGCTCCTGCGGCGCCTCGGGCGGATAAAGAAGCCGGTCCTGCTCAAGCGCGGAATGTCTACGCGGCTGGAAGAATTTCTGATGGCGGCCGAGTACATCCTTTCCGAAGGTAATCCCAATGTGGTGCTATGCGAGCGCGGAATCCGCACCTTTGAGACCGCGACCCGCAACACGCTGGATCTGAACGCGGTTCCGCTGTTAAAGGAATGGACCCATCTGCCGGTGATCGTCGATCCGAGTCACGGGACCGGAATCTGGTCGCTGGTAACCCCGATGGCGCTGGCCGCGGTCGCTGCGGGCGCGGACGGCCTGCTTATCGAGGTGCATCCGAACCCGCAAGCGGCGCGCTCCGACGGTCCTCAGCAACTCAAACCGGAGCGCTTCGCCGAACTGATGAAGTCGGTGGCGGCGGTCGCAGGCGCGGTCGGCCGCACGCTCTAATTCATGCTGTCATTCCCGCGCGTGAGACATGTCAGGCGCGCGAGGATTACTAAATCGCGTTCTGAACTGGCTCAAACCGAGTGTGCTATGACGCCGGAGCGGGCGCCGCGGACGAAGCGGTTGAGGATGCGGCTTTGGTAGCCATCTCCTCGATCTCGTCGTAGTAGGGGCTGTGCTTCAACTGCGCGCGGAAATCCGCGAGAAACCGATCTTTGCCGCGGATTTCCGCCGGCCACGCCAGATCGAGAAATTTCCACGCCAGATCAGGATGGCCGGTATAGATGAGGTTGAGCATGTTCGCCCACATTGAGCTTGGAATTTTCGCGTCGGGCCATGTCCTGAACGGATCGTTGTAGTTCTCCGCCATAGTGTCGAGCCGGACATTATTCGCCTTCGTCTCCAGCTCGGCCTGAGTCGGCGCCGGCTCGCGCATCACCTCCGATGCGACCCTCCATCCGCCATTCTTGTACTCCAGCATCACGATTGGCGCGGGCGAGCTTTCGAACGACGCATGCCATCGCGCGAAGGTCCAGTCGTGAAGGATAAGCTCGGCGCCGCCGCCCGGCTCAAGGCGCACGAAGTGCGGGCTTAGCTGGTCGGTGTCGCGTGTCTGGATTTTTCCGAGCGAGCGGAATTTGGGTTTGAGCTCGAACATGTAGAAAACCAGGCAGCAGCTCGCGCCGCCGGTGTAGCCGCTGACTACCAGGTCCGGATGCCCATTACCGATAAGATCGTTTCCGGGCCACAGAAATTTCTCGTCGGGATCGTCCGAGCTGAGCGCGCCGACTCGAAGCACCGCGTCACATAGCGGATGGCTCGTATATATCAGATGCGATCCGCGGTTTACCTCGAAGTAGGCGCCGCCGCATCCTTCCTGATCACGGTAGATAAGTACGTCATAGCCAAGCACTTGCGTATCGGATTCGAGCACCGGTCCTATCGGGGTCCGGCGCACCCGGCTTCGCGCGGCTGCGCGCGTCGCAGTCGCAAGTAGCAACACGGCGGCGCACGCGATAGCAAGCCACGGCGTGCCGGAGAAGTTTCGCGGCATACGAAATGTTCGATTCCGCATCGTAAGCAGGAATCATTATGCCTGCTTCGGTCGAAAAGCCGAATACGGGTCCACGCGGTGCTAAGAAAATCGGCGGGCAGAGATCGGCCTCGGTGCTATCGTGGAAGCAGGGATCACATAGGTGGCATTGAAATCACATTCGCCCGGCCCCGCCGAACTGATTGCGGGGGCTAAATCATTTTCCAGCTTGCGGCATGCGGTTCAGAAATGCCGCGGCTGCGATATCTGGCAGCGCGCCACTCAGGCCGTGTTCGGTGAAGGCTCAGAGAATTCCGAAGTGATGCTGGTCGGGGAACAGCCCGGCAATAAGGAAGACCTCGCGGGGCAGCCGTTTGTCGGGCCTGCCGGGACGCTGCTCGATCAGGCGCTTGCCGAGGCGGGCATCCGGCGCGAAAAGGTTTACGTGACCAACGTCGTAAAACATTTCAATTCGACTCAGCGCGGCAAACTGCGGATTCACAAGAAACCCAACTCCGAGGAGATAGGCGCATGCCATCCGTGGCTGGAGGCGGAGATCTCGCGAATCAGGCCGAAGGTGATTGTCTGTCTCGGTGCGACCGCCGCGAAAGCATTGATCGGCCGGGATTTTCTTGTCACTCGCGACCGCGGCCGGTTGATCAAATCCAATCTGGCGCCAATCCTAACCGCAACCATTCATCCGGCTTCAATCCTGCGTACCCCAGACGATAATGATCGGCATGCTGAGATGGCCCAATTCGTTTCCGATCTCAGAAAAATAGCCGCTGAGCTTCCATCATCCGCGCTGATTTCCCGCCCCTCTCATCACAGCCGCGCAGGGGCTTACTGAGCCGCTTATCTATCCGCGTGTAATTTCTTCTTTGTAGACGCCGGGAGCAAAAGCAATGGCAGCATGTCCTCATTGATTCTCGCGGGCTAATTTGCAGGCTGACCGGCGATCGGTCGGCACGCCATGTGCGTAAACCTCTAGCTTCATCAGTACTCAGCAACAGAGGGCAAATAGCTATTATGAAGAAGTCAACTTTGCTAGTTCTAGCTTTTGTTGCGGCTTCGTTCCTGAGCGCGACGGGATGCTTCCACTACACGAAAGAAACCAGCAGCACCAATCCTCCTGCGCCGGTAGTAGTACAGCCCGTAGAGCCCGCGCCTTCAACTTCAAGCGAGTCGACGACCACTACTACAACCAATCCATATACTGGACAGCAGCGATCGACGACCACGACGACCCAGCCGGTTTATTAGCCAATTTGAGCGCGGCGAGACTGATTAGCTAAGCTCCGCGCTTCTCCTACTCTATCGACCAAGCGCGGCTATCCGCGACGGATAGCCGCGCAAAATCTTCTGACCCGCGATTTGCAGCATCCGCTGGAGCGCGCGAGCGCTTATATAAGCACGCCGATCAAGCCGAGTCGTGCAGGTCCGCAGTCAGTTCCATCAGGTAATCGCGATAGCTGCCATCAGGCAGGCGAGCTATCAGCTCCCGCAACTGATCATGATCGATATAGCCCTGGCTGCGCGCGATCTCCTCGAGGCAGGCGATCTTAAGGCCCTGGCGGTTTTCAATTGTAGATACGAATTCAGACGCTTCGAGCAATCCTTGCGGCGTGCCGGCATCAAACCAGGTATAGCCGCGGCCCAGAACTTTGACCTGAAGCGCGCCACGGCTCAGGTAATCGCTGTTGATGTCGGTGATCTCCAGCTCGCCCCTGGCGGAGGGCGTAAGGCCGCGCGCGATCGTCACGACCTCATGATCGTAGAAATACAAGCCAGTCACTGCCCATCGTGACATGGGTCTGGATGGTTTCTCTCGGATCCTTATCGGTCTGCCATGTGCGTCGAGATCGACGATTCCATAACGCTCGGGTTCACTCACTTGATGGGCAAACGCGGTTGCTCCCGAACTCTGCCCGGCGGCCTCGTGAAGAAGCTGAGTCAGACCGTGACCGTAAAAAAGGTTGTCTCCCAGAATTAGCGCGCATCGATCGTCGCCGATAAACTGCTCGCCGACGAGAAATGCATCCGCCAGTCCGCGCGGCTCCGGCTGGACCGCATAGGTAAGCGTAAGTCCCCATTGGCGCCCGTCTCCGAGCAGTTTTCGAAATTGGTCGTGATGCTCGGGCGTGGTGATGATCAGAATATCGCGGATGCCCGCGAGCATCAGCGTGGACAGCGGATAATAGATAAGCGGCTTGTCGTAGATCGGCAGAAGCTGCTTGCTAACGCATGTAGTCGACGGATACAGTCGGCTACCGCTCCCCCCTGCGAGAATAATTCCTTTCAGACTCATACTGGCGATAGCTAGGCGGCCTGAGTCCCGAGCCGCGCACCGTCATAGCGGCGCGACCGAATCCGCTCCCACCAGCTCGTGTTCTCCAAATACCATCGCACGGTCTTGCGCAACCCTGATTCGAAGCTCTCCTGCGGTGACCAGCCCAGTTCGCGTCTTATTTTGCTGCTGTCGAGCGCATAGCGGTAATCATGACCGGGGCGGTCTGTTACAAAGGTAACCAGGGAGCGGCGGCTATTGCCGTTAAGAGGTCTTAACTCGTCGAGACAGTCACAAATACTTTCAACCACTTCCAGGTTGGTCTTCTCACAGCCGCTGCCAATGTTATAGGTCTCCCCTGGTTTGCCCTCAAAGGACACTCTGATCAAGGCGCGCACGTGGTCTTCGACGTAGATCCAATCTCGAACATTCGTGCCCTGGCCATAAACCGGAAGCTTTTCATGCGACAGCGCTTTAGCAATCGTAAGAGGGATCAGTTTTTCGGGAAATTGGTGAGGGCCGTAATTGTTCGAGCAATTAGTGATTACTACCGGAAGCCCATAGGTACTATGCCATGCGCGTGCCAGGTGATCAGAAGCCGCTTTGCTTGCCGAGTATGGAGAATTTGGCTGGTATGGCGTGCTCTCCGAGAAATAACCGTCATCGCCGAGCGATCCGAATACCTCGTCGGTCGAGATATGATGGAACCTGAAGCTGGAGCGCCGCTCTGTCGGCAGGGCTGACCAATGACGGAGCGCGGCCTGCAACAAGCTGTAGGTGCCGACGATATTGGTTTGAATAAAGCTTCGAGCATCGTCGATCGAGCGATCTACGTGCGACTCGGCTGCTAGATGCATGATTACATCCGGCGCGAAATGCCGCACCAGTGCATCAATCGCCGCGTTGTCGCAGATATCCGCAAGTTCGAAGTGATAATTGGGTTTGCCGACGTGGACCAGGGCACCCTCATAATCGGCGGCATAGGTGAGCTTGTCCACATTGACGACGAACACGTCCTCTGATTGAAGCAGATGGCGTACGGCCCACGAACCGATAAATCCGGCTCCTCCCGTTACCAGAACCTTTCGCACGTTCAATCCCCCGGCATTCAGGGCTATTTCGCGCCTATAGGTGTCAATTGCAGGTCGGCACGATACTCAAAATATGATGGCAGCTCGGTCAGCCTCGGAAAGGCTTGATCGCGCGAGCATATCAGCGCTTCGCCTTCTTCAGCGCCCCAATCGATGCCCAAAAGTGGCTCGTTCCAAAATAATCCGCGCTCATGATCTGGCGAATAAAAATTGGAGACCTTATAAAGCACAACCGTATCGTCTTCGCAGGTGCAGAAGCCGTGAGCAAAACCCTCCGGCACGAACAGTTGCTCCTGATTACTAGCCGAAAGCAATCGCGAAACGTGCCGTCCGTAGGTGGGTGAGCCGCGTCGGAGGTCAACCGCAACATCCAGGATCGAGCCTTTGACAGCTCGGACGAGCTTGGCCTGAGCCATAGGCGGAATTTGGAAGTGAAGACCCCGGACCGTTCCTTTTCGAGTCGAAGTAGATTGATTGTCCTGGACGAAGATTAGATCGCGGCCCAGTTGTGCGAAGGACCTATAATTATAGGTCTCGCTGAACGATCCGCGGCTGTCGGGAAAGGCGTTCGGACGAATCACCCACACTTCGGGAATTGCGGTTCGAAGAACCGGCAGTGACGAGGACATTTGCTTTATTCTTACTAAACAGGCTAGTTTTTTCTTGCTTTATATCAATCGTTGGTGCTGTCCAGCGTTTTTTTCTATCATCCGTGTATGATGTAAGTCAAAGCTAGCGTTGAGCGAAAATGAGGTGAATAGTCCAAGTCTTAAGCAGGTGGGGAGACCAGCTATCGAAATTAAAGCGAAGATCGGTACGGAGAGAAATATCGACAGGTTCGTCATTCACCTGATGATTGCTGCCCGAGCTTCTTGTTTCCTCAGCAGGATATCTGCGGGACGTTCAGACCAACTGACGATTAGTTCATCTTTTTCCTCGCGCCATCGGCGCGCGATGGCAGTCTCGACGCAAAGGGAAACAAAACGGTTGGCATTAGCAAGCGAAGAATCTAAGATTGGCAGAACCTGGATATCTGGCAGCTTTGCCGATCTCTCCGACAGCGAGACTCTTTCGGCGATTGTCCGGAATTTTTGCGTGGAAACGATGAGACTTGCGCGTTTGTACAGCGACGAATGCAGGCGCATCAACGAGACTTTCGACCGGCGAAGCGGCTGTTGGAGCTTGCTATGAAAGTCGCGATCCTGGCAGGTGGCTTAGGCACCAGGCTTAGGGAGGAAACCGAGTATCGGCCAAAGCCGATGGTAGAGATCGGGGGCCGTCCAATCCTCTGGCACATCATGAAAATCTATGCCGCGTATGGTTTCACCGATTTCGTGATTTGCCTCGGATACAAAGGTGATGCGATCAGAGACTACTTTCTGAGCTACGAAACTCGGAACCGTGATTTCACGGTCACGCTGGGATGCGGCAAGATAGAGACTCACGACGGGCACTCCGAAGATGGATGGCGGGTGACGCTCGTGCAAACCGGTGAGAAAACCATGACCGGCGGGCGCATCAAGCAAATCGCCC
The DNA here is from genome assembly GCA_030041155.1 of Candidatus Binataceae bacterium. Classification (GTDB taxonomy): domain Bacteria; phylum Desulfobacterota; class Binatia; order Binatales; family Binataceae; genus JBARDN01. The sequence goes on from JASHOJ010000194.1 coordinate 15,509, forward strand.
GCTATCTTGATAACGAAACGTTCATGGTCACCTACGGCGACGGCGTCGCTGATATCGACATTCGCCGCCTTGTCGCACTGCATGCCCGTCACGGTAAGCTCGCTACCGTGACCGCGGTGCGGCCGCTATCGCGCTATGGCGAGCTAAGCGTTCAAAATGGAATGGTGCGGGTGTTCCAGGAAAAGCCGCAAGTTCGTGGCGGCTGGATCAATGGCGGATTCTTCGTCTTCGAACCGGGAGTGCTCGAGATGATCGGCGGCAATGACGAGACACTCGAGACGGGCCTCTTGCCCCGACTTGCCGATGCTGGGGAACTTGCCGTTTATCAGCATGAAGGCTTCTGGCAGTGCATGGACACCTACCGCGAAACCCAACTGCTAAATGACATGTGGATACGTGGCCGCGCCGAGTGGAAAATCTGGAGCTAGCCGAAACCGGCTTGGCGATAGAGCGGACGGACCAGCGATGGAAGCGATAAAGAGGAGGCAGAAGGTGCTTGTGACCGGCCATGCCGGCTACATAGGGCAGGTGATGGTCCGGGTGCTAGAGAATGCGGGACACGAAGTGACAGGATGTGACGTCGATTACTTCAAGGGATGCGAGTTCCTGCCGCCTGGCTATCAGGGCGCCGTACAACACAAGGATGTACGCGACATTGAAGTGAAGGATCTGGCGGGTTTCGATGCGATCATCCACCTGGCCGCGTTGAGCAACGACCCTCTTGGTGATCTGGATCGCGAGCTCACGATGGAAATAAATCACCGAGCGTCGGTGCGGCTCGCGCGGATGGCGAGCGACGCCGGTGTTCGCCGGTTTCTTTTTTCCTCCTCATGCAGTATCTACGGCGCCGCGGGCGACGAATCACAGGCCGAAACGGCCTCGTTGAAGCCACTTAGCGCGTACGCGGAATCCAAGGTCCGCACCGAGGAGGATCTCGACAAAATTGCGAGTGCCACCTTTTCGCCAGTCTATCTGCGCAATGCGACCGCCTATGGCTGGTCCCCGCGTTTTCGTGCTGATCTGGTACTTAACAATCTTTGCTGCTGGGGTTACACGACCCACGCGATCCGTATCCTGAGCGATGGAACTCCGTGGCGGCCTCTCGTGCATGTCGAGGACATCTCGAGTGCTTTTGCCGCGGCTCTAGAGGCGCCGACTGGGGCAATCCACAACCGCGCGTTTAACGTCGGGCGCGAATGCGAGAATTACCAGATACGCGATCTCGCTGAGATCGTCCGTCAGGTCATGCCTAGCTGCAGCGTGGAATATGCCGGCAGGGGCGGACCGGACCCGAGAAATTATCGCGTGAAGTTCGAGCGGATCGAGCGTGAGCTACCTGGGTGGCATCCGCAATGGACGGCGCGGAGCGGTGCGGAAGAAATCGTAGACGCGTGTGGACGGCACCAGATGTCCAGAGAAGATTTCGAAGGTTGGCGTTTCACGCGCCTGGCTCAGCTTAAGCGTCTGACCGAGTCGGGTAGGCTCGACCCGGAGCTGCGCTGGCGCGACAGGTCGCATCGCGAACCAAACACGTTTCCCAAGAACGGAGTTGAGGCGGGATAGCGTCGCTCGTGAAATTCGAAGAGACTCCATTATCCGGGGCCTACCTGATAGACCTACAACCTGTTTCCGACGCGCGAGGATTCTTTTCGCGCACCTTCTGCCGGCGCGAATTCTCGGAGCTTCGGCTCAATCCTATCGTCGCTCAGTGCAACCAGTCATTCAATCTGCTATCGGGCACCTTGCGTGGGATGCATTATCAGGTCGAACCCTTTCGCGAGGTCAAAGTCATTCGGTGCGTAGCCGGTGCTATTTTCGACGCGATCATAGATTTGCGCTCTGACTCATCCACCTGTCGCCGCTGGTTCGGAACGGAACTGAGCGCGCGCAACCGCCGCTCTCTTTATGTTCCCGAGGGTTTCGCGCACGGCTACCTCACTCTAGCCGACGAGACTGAGGTTCAATATACGGTCTCCGAGTTCTATAGTCCTGGCCATGAGCGCGGTATTCGCTGGAACGATCCGGCATTCGGAATCGAATGGCCGATAGCGCCGCGTGTTGTCTCCGACAAGGATGCAAGCCACCCGGATTTCAAGTGGCCCAACGTGCTTTGATAACTGGTGCAAGCGGCTTTATCGGCCGGCACTGCCTCCCCGCTTTGGCTCGGAGCGGTTATGAGATCCATGCTGTTAGTTCGCGCGACGCTATGCCTCAATCAGCTAACTGCGAATGGCATCGCGCGGACTTCCTGAACCATAGTGAAGTCAATCGAATAATCGACGCAGTCAGACCTAGCCATCTGGTGCACTTCGCATGGTATGCGGTCCCTGGCAAGTATCCCTCAGCGCCTGAGAACCTCCGATGGTGCAGTGCGACAATTCAACTGCTGGAAGCATTTGCAAAAGCTGGCGGCCAAAGAGCTGTGTTTGCGGGAAGCTGCTTCGAATATGATTCCAGCTATGGTTATTGTATAGAGAATCGAACGCCATCGAATCCAGACACCTTTTATGGTGCCTGTAAGAACGCGACGCGTCAGGTGGTGGAAGGCTTTTGCCGCCAGTTCTCCTTGAGCGCAGCCTGGGCAAGAATCTTTTACCTTTATGGTCCTCACGAATCGGCAGCCCGGCTGGTGCCATCCGTCGCACGCGTGCTGCTGAAGGGTGAGTCGGCGCGATGCAGCCATGGACGGCAAATCCGCGATTTCCTTTATGTAGAAGACGTCGCCTCAGCTTTCGTCGCGCTGCTTGACAGCGATGTTTGCGGCACCGTCAATATCGGTTCAGGCAAACCAATCTCGCTGCGGCATCTGATTGGAGTCCTCGCCGAAACTATAGGTGCTCCAGAGATGGTCGAATTTGGTGCACTGCCGCCACGCCCCGGCGATCCCCCGGTATTATTGCCGAATGTACAAAGACTGCAGGAAGAAGTCGGTTGGCAACCTCGGCTGACCCTCGAAGAGGGTTTGCAGCGTACCGTCTCGTGGTGGCGCGAACATTCGAGCTGAGGTTCGAGATATCAGGTAAGGAAGTTTTGCTTGATTCCAACACGGTGCGGGATTGATCTTTTCCCGAAGTCATAGGTGTGACGTGACTATTCGAAATGATCTCGTCAGCGCCGGTAATGCCCTTAAAGATGGAAACCAGGGCTGGTTCGTCGGCCAGTTCGCTCCGGCTTCGTTTGGCCTGATCCGACAGCATGCGGTCGAGTTAAAGTGGGTGCAACATGCAAAGGGCGATCGACGCCGAGCGTTTGGCAAATGGCCGAAAGCCACGACGATTTCCATTCTCATCAATGGCTGTTTTGCGGTACGACTGAGTCTGCCGGACGGAATGCACGAAATTATCCTCAAGGCTCCGGGCGATTATGTCGCTTTCGCTCCCGGCGTTGAGCATTCATGGGAGGCACTTGATGAGTGTCTCGTCATAACTGTGCGTTTTCCATCTATTAGCAATGACGAAGTCTGAAGTTCCTGATTACAGGCATGTTCAGGGTGAATTAATGAGCTCGGCGGTTGCATATGATCGCCGGTTGAAGGCGCTTCTGTCGCGTTCACGCAATATAGCGCGGTGGATACGAGACCAACTAGCTTCTCCGACTGGAAAGGAAACAGAGCCTCATTTCGTGCGGGAATATCAGCATCTCGTGACAAAAGCTTTGGCACTTTATCCGACTGACAAAGCGATGTCTCTTGTGGTGGGTGGGAACTTCGACCGTGCGGGAGACGCGCAGCGCGCGTTGCTGCGATGGATAGGACTGCGCGATGGCATGCGCCTGCTCGATTTCGGCTGTGGCAGCGGCCGCCTCGCATCGGCCTTGGCTCGCGAGGCGATGCGAATCGACTACTATGGAATCGAGGTTGACCAGCGCTTGCTCGATTTTGCGAAGAGCAAAGCGTCCGGGCATTTTCGATTCGCAACGAGTCACGCGCTGACAATACCTGCTCCGGACGCTTCCGCGGACATGGTCTGCGCATTTAGCGTTTTTACCCATTTGCGTCAGTCTGAAACTTACCTCTATCTCGAGGATATAAGACGCGTGCTACGGCCGGGCGGCAAACTGGTCTTTTCATTTCTGGAATTCGCGCAGCCGCTGTATTGGAAGATCTTCGAGGAGACGCTCAGTAAAGAACGTCGAAACATGCTGCCTCATCTGAACGAGTTTATCGAACGAAATGCGATCCAGGTCTGGTGCGAGAAACTGGGCTATGAGATCCAGACTTTTATAAGTGGAGATGCGGCGCCTTGGGGAGATCCTGGGCCGCTCGGCCAGTCCGTAGCGGTCCTGAGCCGCTCATCACGTAATCCTGTGAGTGGAAGCGGCAACATCTAGCCAAGTAGTGGTGCAATGATTCGGTTCGGTGTGCTCGGTACCGCAAGGGTCGTATCATACGGGCTTTTGGCACCGGCGCGCGAGATAGAGGGCGTCGAAGTGACCGCGATTGCGTCGCGAACGCTTCAGAAGGCCGCCAAGTTTGCCGAGTCTCATGGAATTAAGCAGGCATTTGGATCGTATGAGACGCTTTTGGAATCTCCTGACATCGACGCAGTATACGTGGCATTGCCGACGGCGTTGCACTACGAATGGGCGCGTCGCTCGATCATCGCGGGCAAGCATGTTCTCTGCGAAAAGCCCCTGGCTGCTAACGCGGAACTCGCTCAGGAATTGATAAATTGCGCACGGCAGCACGGTCGGGTGCTGCTGGAAGGCATGCACGCCCGCTATTCCGGCCCGCTACGAAGGCAACGTGAAATAGTTCTCAGCGGCGAATTCGGCCGGCTGCTTAGCATCGAGTCTTGCTTCAGATCACCTTATGCGCGTATGGCGGATGGTGACTTTCGCTTGAACAGAGAATTGGGAGGCGGGGCCGGCCTCGACCTGGGCTGCTATGCGGTGAGCTGTCTTCGGTATGTGGCGGGAGAGGACCCAGAGGTCCTATCAGCACGCGCGAAGTGTACCCGTTCTCAAGTCGACCGTTGGATGCGCGCCGAGTGTCGCTTCCCATCCGGGGTTTCGGGAGTTATCGAGTGCGGGTTTCGTGGTTTTTACACGCCCAGGGCTGGAGTTCTACTGAACTGCGAAAATGGCTCAATCAGGTGGGGAGGCGCTGGTCTGGAATGCAACAGAAACGGCAAGGGGACCCAGGAGAAGATCGCGCCAGTTCCGACATTGCGTGTCCAGTTGGAGTCGTTTGCGAAAGCCGTTAGAGGCGAGCCAGCCGATATACTCTCACCCGAGGACTCGGTGCTGTCGGCGCGCGTCCTGGACGCGATGTACAGTAAGGCCGGCCTAGCTGTGAGAGGTAGTGGGCAGACGGTATGAGAATGCCCGATTGGGAACCTGCCCCACAGGACGCCGAAGGTCATGTGTGGGATGTTGTCGTCATAGGCACTGGGGCTGGCGGCGCAACCGCGGGTTTCAACCTTGCGCGTTTAGGCCACTCCGTATTGTTCGTTGAGCGCGGGAAACTTGTTCATCACGATCCAGGTGTAGTTAGAGGAGCACCGTTTTCATGGAACGGCAATTCGGAGACGGCGCTGAATCACGGATGGTGGCCAAGTCCAGTCTACTATCGAGCACAAGAGGGCGGCTCTTCAATTCCAATCCCGCTGCCCGTTGGAGCCGGTGCAGGTGGTTCGACCGCGCTGTTTGGCGCAGTCATGGATCGGTTCCGTCCGGAGGATTTCACGCCCCGTCGCTTCTATGCCAAGATCCCCGACGCTTCGCTTCCCGAGTCCTGGCCAATCAGCTACGAGGAAATGGCACCGTTTTACGAGCGCGCTGAGAAATTGTTTCGGGTGCGAGGCACGCCTGACCCGCTATCGTCGGTAAGTACCGAACTTGGCGACCCACCCGCCGCCTCTGACAGAGAGCTCGCCGTTTTTGCCGCGCTGAAGCAAACAGGTCTTAATCCGTACCGGATTCACTCCGCTTGCGAGCGAGTGGCGGCTTGCTCCGGCTGCCCTGCTATGCTCTGCCCACGTGCGTGCCGTAATGATGCCGCGCGAATCTGCCTCTATCCGGCGCTCACCCAGCACGGCGCCAGAATTCTTTCGAGCTGTCGTGCGATCCGATTTGAAGAGAAAAATAGGACTGTTGAGCGGGTGATCTGTGAGAGGAACGGACAGCGTATCGTGCTGCGCGCGAGGGTTTTTGTTCTCGCAGCGAACGCCTTCTCGACGCCAGTTCTGCTTCAGCGCTCTGCAAACGAGCATTTTCCCGAGGGTTTGGCTAACAGCTCCGGCCTGGTGGGGCGAAACCTCATGTTGCACGCAGCCAACCGCGTATTCATGAAACTAAAGCGGAGCTCACTCGCCCGGAGCGTCACGATGAATTACGGCTTCTCGCTTAACGACTTCTACTCGTATAAGGGAACCAAATTGGGCAATATTCACGCGCATCCTTTAGCGACGCGCGACGCTATACTGAGATTTCTGGCTCAGACAAAAATCGGATTAAAGTACCTCCCGGGACCACTCCTATCCATCCTTACATCGATGGCGTCGCTTGCCTATAGTTCATGGATTAACTTAGCGATGATCGTGGAGGACTTACCTTATACAGCACACTTCGTAACCTCAAAGACTGGTTCAGAAGACGGTATCGAATACACCTACTGTTATCCCGATGAATTGCGCAGCCGCGCTCAGATGCTGTTCGACCTCTTTAAGGCTGCGGTCGAGAACTATCTGGAGGCTCGAGTTTTACAACCTGTGGGCGAATTAAATGTGAGTCACGGATGCGGCACCTGCCGTTTCGGCGAGGATTCTCGAACCAGCGTGCTTGACCGAGACAATCGTGCTCACGATCTGGACAATCTATACGTTCTGGACGCGTCTTTTTTTCCGTCCAGCGGTGGAATAAACCCGAGTCTGACAATCGTGGCGAATAGCCTGCGAGCCACCGATCGACTCAGTCACAGGTTGTAGCCTATACGACTATATCTCCAGCTCCGACCCTAAACGAAACTCGCTGCGAGCCTGGGTACGCTTCGAGCCACATCACAGATGCCTGTTTCAATCAATCGGCCAGTCGCCTTTCCAATATTGCGCGTTCTGTTAATCGTCATTATCGGAGCGGTCCTGACCGCCGGTACCTATTATCCGCCTCAGCAGAGCTCCACGATGTCGGGATCCCATGGTAGCGCTCGCCTGTTGGAAGGGCTTGCCGATAACAACGAACTAGAACGTCAGCCGACTAGAGATCTTGCCGCTCCGCAGACTACGAAATATCTAGCCTTTCAGCTCATGACCGCGGATCCGGCGATCCGCGGTCAGTCTGATACCCCTCACATCGGTGGCAAAATGCTAATGGATACGTTTGCCGATCAGCTCGTCACGGGGATCGGCGAACGCGGCGATCATGTGAACACCCAGCTTGGGATAGTCGTCGGTCCACTTTCGTGGGATATGAGCGACGATCAGATCCGCGGTGTCATCCGGAATGCCTTTGCAGTCGCCGAGGAGCGGAATATTGCAGTTGGGTTTCATATAGACGACTCAATGTTCTGGAACAAACGCCAGGATCTGTGGTCGAACAGGAATAATGTGGAATGGAGTGACTGGAACGCCACTGTCGTGCCGCATCGCGTTATAGGTTTCGTATCAGATCTCACCGAACTGGCACCGCCGATGTGCTACAACAGTCCAGCAGTCATAGCCGCCACTACCCATCGGGCGCGTGATGTCATGGGCACCGAGATTAAGAAGGGCCTAAATCAGCTTGCCTCTCGGGGCAAGTCATATCTGTTTGCCGGTGTCATTGTCGGATGGGAGACACGGATGCAGGACGACTCCTATCCTCCCGTTTATTACGGTTACTGCGCGCTCCACAACCTTGGCTACAGTGCTTCGCAGCCACCTAAAGACATGGACAAGGCGCTCGAGGGTGTGGTCGCTGATTGGATTAGGCTGTGGGCACGGAACCTCGAGCAAGCCGGGATTCCTCGGTGGAAGATTTTCATGCACATCGCGTATCCCGGCGAGCTTGGTGTGGTGAACGCCGTTCACTTGAGACTCCTCTATGGGCTTAATACTGACGTGCAGCGAGATTTCTACAAGGGAGCGAACCCAAGCATCATAGGGCTCGATACGGATGCCAATCCTGGTTTTAGTGTCTACGGCGTTGATACCTTCCCGTCGCTCCATCGGATTCTCGAGCATTACGGAAACCCACCCTGGGCAATCAGTGAGGGAACCAATATTGATCTCTCCAACGCTTTCAGTAATCTCTCCGCCAACTCCACCTACACCGAACAAACAAGGCCAAAACCCGCTGCTGATTACGCTCCTTCCGCGTCGATGGAGCAATATCTAAGCGGCGCTTTCAATCACGGAGCAGTTTTAGTGAACTTGTTCGGATGGGACAAGACTCACGAAGATTCGGCATTCGCCACGGCTACGATGGGGACTCCCGCTCTCGATGCATATAGGAAATTCCTAACTAGCGAGCCGTTATTGGCGCCGGCAATCAACCCTACGCCGCGCATATCCGGAAGTGCTTCGACCAGCTCCATTCCGCGGGCATCGGTGCAACAGCTCGCCGACAAAATGGAAAGGATTCAGCGCGCACTCCCAGCCTGGCTGAAGGCTCACGGCGACCGCAAACCCGAGCTTGAATCACTGTTTCAGCAGCTCGATGGAGACGTGAAAGCGCACGACATGGCTCAGGCGCAGGAGACCGCCGACAAGATCTTGCGCTTGATCCAAGCCAACTGAAAAGCAGGTTGTAACCTAATCGACTCCACCATCAGCCCAACTGACGGCGCTAGCCCAACGCGGCGTGGGGTCGGCGCAAATCCGGTCGTGAGGAGAGTGGCATCACAGCAGCAGGCGACGTTTGTTTTTTGGCTTGAATACGGCGGGCGATCACAATGATCAGTGCGGCAAAGAGCCATAGCATGGCGCTGATAGCATGACCCGCTAGCACGTCATCGCTCAGGTTCTGAGTCGCCAATGCAACTAGACCTCCGACGATGCCGACCAGCAGCGGTTTGAGATCGCTCGGAGCGTCTCTCATCGCGCGAAGCGCAATCATGACGATCTTGCCAAAAAAAGCAAAAAATAAGCAGAAGCCAAGCGGGCCAACCTCTGTCAATACCACGAGGTATTGATTGTCGGCAGACTCCTCCTTCGACATCGGAATTCCTTGTTCTCTCAACTCCTGCTTACCCGCCTTCATTGCAATGGTCCCATTATTCAGCCCCACTCCCAGGATTGGATGTTGCCAGTATCCTTGGAGCGCGGCCTCAAACAGATCGAACCGCATGTAAAAGGTTTGAGGACGCGTGTTAAGATAACGGCCCAACAGCGGCACGCAAAATGCTGTGACTAGGACCAATGCAATCGCGCCAAATTCAAGAAGACGTCGTGAAACCAAACCGGACCAGCCTGCGGCAACAAAGACGAAGATAAGTCCAGCCATAAGGCCGATCAGCCCAGCCCGCGAGAACGTCAGCACGAGCCCGGCTAGGCCCAAGGCGATTATGGAGAGGAACACAATGCGGCTGCGATTACTTGACGCGGCGAGCAGATACGCTAGAGCTAATGGTAACGTGGTTCCGCAAAGACTCGCAGCGATTGCGGGGTGGCGGAAGATGCCTTGGCTACGTTTGATTCGCGCTCCTTCACCGAGCGTCTTGCCGTTTAGCGTCAGGTTTGTGACATCAGAGGTTCTTGCGCCAGCGGCCTCGGTTTTGTCGGCTTTCGGCGCCGTGTCATGCAAGCTCACAAATGCGACTTGATCCGTTCCAATACCTTCTTCGAAAAACAAAATGACACTGCCCGCTCCAATTATCAGTCCTAGAAACACCGCCACGACGATACTACGAAATTGCGGACGCGTTGACACATTATTGATCAAGTAAACAAACGACAGGAAGTACAAAGTCTCTCGGCATAACTCTATTATAGATAAATAGAGCGACTGAGCATTGATGAGCGAGACAAACAGCGACCAGGCGAGATAGAGGAGAAATACGTATCCGATCTTCGGAAAATACAAGCTTTCTCGCTTCAAACAGATTCCAACGAGCCACGGCAACACCATAGCGGCCAGTATGACATCGGTCAGGTAGAGCTCGAGAGTGATTGTCCCCGACGCCGGCATGCCATACAAATTTACCAGAGTGCCAGGGCTGGCAATCCAAGTCGTCATGTATTTGGAGATATCGAAAGGGATCGACAGTATCAGCAGAAACAGCCAGTACGCTTTCGGGTCCTTCAGCCACATGGTCGGAATCAGCAGCGCGACACCGCCTAATGCAAAGGCAAGCTTCACCGGCGTGCTGAAGGTTATCGCTAGCACTGTGATGAGCGCGGCCAGTAGGCCGATGCCAAGCACACCGGAGCCCATCAGAACTAACCTGGCTGTACTACGTGTCCGCTCGCTTGCCATCAATTCGTGCTCAAGGCTCAGCGCAATCTCACGCAATTTGGTTCAACAGTGCTTACTTCAGTTGAAGCCTGTTTTTCTGCCACTGCCACCTTCGCGGGTGCCTTTCGTCTGATGCTCAATCGGTAACATCGCGCTCAGTACCGACGCTCCATGTGGCTCGTTACTCCGTCCCAGATGCCGCGCATGCAGGCAAGCAGATGCCGGCGATGACTCATCGGCCTGATTGCAAAATTCGAGGTAAGAGCGAAAGAGCGCACGATGCCGCGCAGTGCTGGGCCAATTCCCCGCGGCTTGTACTGATAGAGCGAGAAATAAAGCATGTTTCGTACGCTGTAGTAGCATCTAGGTGGTGCGAGCTCGACAAACCTGAGACTTATCGGTCCTAACCGATAGATCTGTTCCGCAACGCCCGGCCTGCGGCCCACGTCATGATGAATCACGGCGCTATGGACGACGTAGCTGATGAGACCGAGCTGGCGCGCCCGATAACCATACTCGACCTCTGCGACGTCCAGCATATAGTCCGCAGATGGCAAGCCGATGCGCACCACAGCCGGTACCCGAAAAAGCGAGCCTGACCACAGTGTGCAGTCGCAACGAGTGAAGTTCGCGTCACTCGCAAGCGGCAGAATCCGCATCCTGCCCCGCTCCAGATTCAGGGGAGGTTCTTTGACTTTGCCGCTTGCGCTAAGCGGCACGCCGGCCAGAAAACAAACCTTTTTCTGCTGCGCGCTCGGCAGATTCTCGAAAAAGCCGAGCAGCTTTTCGAGCGCGTCCGGCTCCGGAACACTATCCGCGTCGAAAATCCACACCCAATCGAAGCCATGTTCCATAGCGTGAGCAAAACCGGTCCGCACTGTGCCGCTCGTTCCCAAATTCCTGAGATTGCGAATTATTGTGACGTTCTCGGGAAAAGTCCGGTCTAACGTTCCATCGACAGACGCGTTATCCACGATCAGGATCGCATCTGGCCGTCTGCTCTGATGCTGAAGCGCCTGGAGCAACTGCTCCAGAACGTCCCTATCATTCATCGTGTGGATATGGGCCAGAATACGCATTTGATCTAATCGCGCCCTGTTGGTTCAGTATCGACGCTCCATGTGCATCGTCAGACCATCTCGGATGCCGCGCAGGCACGCCGTCAGTTGGCGATGATGGCCGAACGGCCGTACAGCAAAACCGATGGTCAGTACACACGCTCTTGCAATCGCACGGAGCGCGCGAGTGATAGGGCGCGGATGGCATTGATATAGCCAAAAGTAAATCCAATTGCGCGCGCAATAGTAGCAGCGGGCCGGCGGAGTCTCATAGAACCTGCAGCTGATCGGACCTAACCTGTAGACCAGCTGTGGGGCTCCCGGCCCGCGCCCTACATCATGATGGATCACCCCGTTATGGACTATGTAGCTCGAGAAACCGGCCTGACGAGCCCGGTAGCCGTATTCTAGCTCTGCGATGTCGAGCATATAATCGGCCGAGGGAAGCCCAATCCGCGCAACCGCTTCCATGCGATAAAGCGACCCTGACCACATAGTGCAGTCACACGGTGTGGAATCTCCTGCACTGCCGGGCAAGAGGTATTTGAGATTAGAGCCTTCGAGAGCTATTGGACGCTCCTTTATTGTGCCAGTCGTGGTGTGCGGCCAGCAGCCTAGAAAGCATACCTGCTCGCGCGCTGTTTTCGGCAAATCTTCAAAAAAAACCAGTAGGTTCTCAAGTACGTCGGGTTCCGGCACGCTGTCAGCGTCGAAAATCCAAGTCCAGTCGAAGCCGTGTTCCAAGGCGTAATTGAAGCCAATCCGCACCGCTCCGCTCGTGCCCAGGTTTTTAGGATTGCGAACTATCGTCGCTTTTTCCGGAAAGGTTCTGGCCAATGTCCCGTCGCCCGAGGCATTGTCAACGATCAGAATCGCGTCGGGTTGCCGTGTTTGACGCTGCAACGCGTCCATCAACTGCCCGATGACCGCTGCATCGTTCATCGTGTGGATATGAGCCAGAACGCGCATGGGTCACTTAGTAACGCGCCGCGATGTTGCCGGTCGCTCCGTGCCAGATGCCGCGGAAGCACGCAGATATCTGTCCGCCGTGACCGCGAGGCCGGCACACAAAATCCAGCGCCACTGTAGTGACTCGCCACACGACCCAGTGAAGCGGGTAGGTTACTCGACGAGGCTTGCACTGATAAAGCCAGAAATAAATCGTGTTGCGTACGCTGTAGTAGGTACGCGTGGGTGAGATCTCGTAGGAAGTAAGGCTGAATGGGCCGAATTTGTAGAGTCTTTCTATTGCCCCAGGATCACGCCCCACATCATGGCGAATCACACTGTTGTGAACAATGTAGCTGGTGAAGCCAAGTTGCAGGGCGCGGTATCCGTACTCAAGTTCGCCCATGTCGAGCACGTAGTCCGCGGTCGGCAAACCGATTCGCGCGACGGCCGCCATGCGATAAAGCGAGCCGGACCACAGCGTGAAATCGCACTGAGTAAAGTCTCGAGCACTCTCAAGCGACCGAAGCTCTAGTCCCGATCCGGTAAAACTTAATGGCTGCTGCTTCACCTCGCCAGTTTCGGTGAGCGGCCAGCTATTCAGAAAGCATACCTCTTCTCGCCTCGCGTGCGGCAAACGCTCGAAAAAGGTGAGCAGCTTTTCGAGCGCGTCGGGTTGCGGCACGCTGTCCGCGTCCAACACCCAGATCCAGTCGAAGACGTGTTCCAAGGCGTAAGTAAAACCTTTCCGCACTGAGCCACTCGTGCCGAGATCCGTAGGATTGCGAATGACTGCGACCTCTTCGGGAAAGAGACGGTCCAGGGTACCGTCGGTCGAAGCATTATCAACAATCAGAATCGCATCGGGTAGCCGGGTTTGACGCCGAAGCGATTCGAGCGCCTGCTCGATATAAGCGGCCTCATTTTTTGTATGAATGTAGGCTAGTACTCTCATGGGTTCTAGTAACGTGCCGCGATATTGCCGCGTACTCCATGCCACATGCCAAGCAGACAGGCGCGAACGTGCTCGCCGTGATTGCGAGGCCGAAGCGCGAAGTTCAGTGTAAAAAGAGCCGCCTGCCAGGCGATACCGCTCATCATGCCGCGCCCTGGCCTGGAACGCACCCGCCATAGCTCGCGCAACGCAGATAAGCGCCCTTCAGACTGGTCGTACAGCGCGAAATAGAGCGTATTGCGGACCGTATAGTAGCAGCGCAGCGGCGGCAGATCGTAGAACCTCACGCTCAAAGGTCCAACTTTCAACCGTTTTGAGAACGAAAAAATAGACACATCCTGACGAAGCTCGGCTCCCTGGTGGATGAATCCGTGGTATCCGGCTTTCATCATACGATAGCCGTATTCGACTTCACCGCGATCGATAAAATAGTCCCCGTTAGGCAGTCCCACGCGACGAATCGCTGCCAAGCGGTACAAGCAACCAGACCAGATCGTGATCTGACACGGGTAAAAGCTTTCACCCGGCTTCGGTTTGACAGCGAAGCGTCCGTGGCGAGTGAATAGTTGTCCATGAAGTGGAGCTCCCTCCGGTTCAGTGCGCGGCAAGCATGCGATAAAGCCCGTCCGTTCCTGTTGATTCGCTGGCCAACTGTCGTACAACTCCAACATCCGATCGAGCGCTCTGGGTTCAGGAATACCGTCGGCATCAAGCACCCAAATCCAGTCGAAGCCGTGCTCTAAGGCGTGCGAAATACCTACCCGGATCGAGCCGATCACACCAAGATTTGCTGGATTGCGAATAACTGTCAGATTTTCGGGAAAGCTTCGCTCCAGGGTTCCATCTGTGGAGCCATTATCGACGAGTACGATCGATTCAGGCGGCCGGGTTTGCCGTTCGAGCGCATCTATCGCCCGATCGATTACGGCTGCGGCATTCAAGGTATGGATGTGGGCTAAAACTCGCATGACCTCAGTAACGCGCTGCTATATTGCCGGTTAGTCCATGCCAGATGCCACGCAGGCACGCGCGGACTTCCGCTCTATGGCTATGCGGCCGCACCGCGAAATTCAGCGTGAACAGAGCAGTCTGCCAGGCAATACCGCTCATCAAGCTGCGGCCGGGCCTGGAACGCACGCGCCATAATTCGCGTAATCTCGCAAAGCGTCCTATGGCTAGGTCGTACAGCGTGAAATAAAGAGTATTACGGCAAACATAGTAGCATCGGATAGGCGGGCTTTCTAACCATGCGAGTGTAACTGGCCCAAACCTAAAAGCTCTCGGTCCCGCTTTCATTGCTTTAGGCCGGATTAGAGATCTTTCTATTGATCCCAACGTGATTGGTCCGACTTTTAAGGCTTTTGGTCCGAATTGTTCTTTCTTAATCAGAGCACCGCGAATATTATGTTGAATGACTGCGTCTTGGTGAATGAAAGCTTTGTACCCTCCCTTCATCAGCCGATAAGTGTATTCTAGTTCACCTCGATCAAGAACATAATCCGCATTGGGCAGTCCTATCAGGCGTACTGCCTTCGTACGATATAATGAGCCAGACCAGATCGTCACGTGACAGGAGTAATAGCGGGGCTCCCGAGGAGGAGTAACAAGCGCGCGGCCATGCGGCGTGAAGATATGACCATGAGACGGGCGCCCATCCGGCTGGTTGCGCACCAGGCAAGCCAAAAGGCCGGTCTGGTCCTGCATGGCCTTAGGCCAGCTCGCGTATAGTTCCAGCAACTTCTCCAGAGCGTCCGGCTCGGGAACGCTATCAGCATCAAGAATCCACACCCAATCAAAGCCGTGCTCCAGGCCATATTTGAAACTTATGGCAATCGCGCCGCTGGTGCCGAGATTCACCGAATTACGAATCACGGCGATCTCTTTTGGGAACTCCCGATCCAGCGTCCCGTCGGTAGAAGCATTGTCGACCAATATTATGGCATCGGGCGGTCGCGTTTGATGCCGAACTGTCTCCACGGTTCGCTCGATAACATCGGCGTCATTAAAGGTATGAATATGGGCCAGCACTCTTGTCGTTGTTACGCGACTTGGACCACCGGCATTGTCACCCGAAGGCAAAGACTGATCCTCCTGGCTTTCCGAGTCGCTCCTGCTGCACTATCGAATCGGCCCGTCATGCCGCCCAATAGAGCGCATCAGTATCGTAAGTTCGGTCCCGAGTTGCATCGAAGCCGCGATCAACAACCGGGTGAAAAGACCGCTTAAGACAACCAGATGCATCGCAGACCAGGGAGATGGCTGAACGTGCTTGCGGTAGTAGGCGTAGGCGTCCGTGTGAAAGCCGATGACGCGACGGACTCGTTCCTTAAGGCTGACCTGCGAACCGCCCTTATGGTTCAGATGGATAATGCTTGCGGTTGGCAGGTAATAGCACCGGTAGCCTGCGTCGGCGATTCTCTTGCAGTAATCGGCATCGACAAAATAAAAGAATTGCTTGTCCAACTCCCCGACCTTCTCAATAACTTCACGCGAGTGCATGCTACAGGCGCCTGAAACATAGCCGGCCGCGAACGGAGCACTCATATCGCAATCCAGATGCAACAACTGCTTGCGCGCATAGCGGTTATTGGGAAATAACCTGGTGATGATGGACCTGGCTCCAAACAACGCGGCGGCAGGGCTGGGTAGCGGCTTGACCGAGACCTGCGTCGTTCCGTCCTCATTGAGCAGCCTGCTGCCGACGGCGCCCGCCTCGGGATGCTCGCGTAGGAACCCAATCATCCTGTCGAAAGCCTCCGGTAGCGCAATCGTGTCGTTGTTGAGTAAACAAACAAATTGGCCGCGGGCAAGCAGAAGGGCCCGATTGTTCGCGACTGCATAGGGGCCGTTGACCGCGATTCTGATTAGGCGAACTTCAGGAAAGCGTGCATGAATGATGTCGGCGGTGCCATCGGTCGATCCGTTGTCCACAACGATAATCTCGTAGGTCGCGCGCGGCGGGTTTCGATAGATCGACTCCAGGCAATCAACAGCGACCTGGCAGGCCTCATAGGTCACGATAATGATTGAGAGAACGAGCGCGGCGGCCTGGAGGGTGTCGTCCACGGCCTGCGCTGTGCTCACTGTGTTCATCTTTTCGAGTCGCGATAGTAACTGCGATAAGGCTGGTTCGACCGGCCATGGGCCTTCGGCTCGAAACGATTCAGGACCGCACCGATAACGGGAGTACCGGTCTGCTCAAGTTGCTGCTTGGCCCGGCGTACCTCGTCGAGATCAGCACTTCCCGCTCCCACGACGAGCAGGATCGCATCGACTATTGACGCGAGAAGTAGCGCATCGTTAGCCGCCAGAACTGGAGGTGAATCCACAAGTACGATGCCGAAATCCTGGGACACCGACTTGAACGCCGCCTTCGCCTTGGCCCAATCCATGGTGGGCAGAATCATCGGAGATTTTCGTCCTCCCGCCATAACGTTGACGACACTGGAGTTTGATTGGCCGATCCTTAAACGATGGATAACGTCGGCGCCCGCTGTCTCGCCGAGCAGGACTTCCGTCAGCCCGACAGAGTCGGTGATTCCGATTGCTAAGCCGAGCGACGATCGCCGTAGGTCGCCATCAACAAGAAGTGCCGCCTGACCGGCTAGTGAGGAGGTGATAGCTAGGCAGGAAGCGATTGTAGTTTTACCTTCGCCTGGTGCCGTGCTGGTTACGAGAATAGAGTTGCCGGAAACAAGGGACGGACTCATCCGCAGTGCCCCGAGCAGTGCGATATAGGCATCTTCGATTTCGGGGTTCTGCGAGATGGCTTCCGCGAGAGCGCTCAAGCGGCCTCCATTGGCGCGCACGTGCGATAACTCCGGAAGAACAGGCGCCCGGCTCGTCCTTCCTGACTGCAACTTATTGAGCGTATCCAGCTTTGAGTCGAGCTTCATCTGAATAGGTTTGCAGCGATGGCATCATTGAAGCGCACAAGGTTTAATCTCCACTGGCTGAGGCAGCGATGTCGACTCGCCCTGCGGCCGCTCCGTTTGAGAATTCCTGGAGTTGAAAAAAAGTGGGATCGCTCGAAAGCAGCTCCGCATAGGTTCCTGAGTTCCGTAAACGACCCTCGTTTAACAAGTAGATACGATCACAGTTTTTGACAAGCTGTAATCGATGCGCGATCGCGATTATGGTCTTCTTGCCCCTTAGCGCGGCTAAAGTCTCGCCAATCGCAGCTTCGGTGGCGCCATCCAGATTCGCCGTTGCCTCGTCGACCACCAGAACTTCAGGATCGTGATAGAGCGCGCGAGCGATACCGAGCCGCTGGCGCTCGCCGCCCGAAAAGCGGTCACCCCTCTCGCCGACCATCGCGTTTAGTCCGTCTGGCAGCGAACGCACCAAACGATCGACATGCGCTGCCTGCAGCGCCTGCCACACGCGCTCGTCATTAATGTCTTCCTTCGGCACGCCAAAAGCGACGTTATTTCGCACCGTATCGTCCATCAAATAGACGCTCTGTGGAACGTATCCGATATTTCCTTGCCAGTCGCTAAGCTTGTCGCGCATGTCGCGGCCGTCTACCAGCATCCTACCGGCGCTTGGCACAAACAGACCCAGAATAAGATCAGCCAACGTGGTCTTTCCGGCACCGGTCGGACCTATAATAGCGATCCAATGCCCCCTTGGAATCTCAAGAGACACATCGTCGATCGCCGGCTGATCGGATATTGGATACTGATAAGATAAATGTTCGAGTGTCAGCGATCGGCGGAATGCGAACGGAGGTGGCTGTCCCGCAGGGCCGACCTGCATCTGCCGTTTACTCAGGTACTTTTGCGAAGCGAGGAGTTCCTGGTACATAGCTTCAGTCGAAGCATAATAGAAGCGCAATTTGGCGGCGCCATTAGCCAGACGGCCTACGCTTGGCATCAGCCGCATCGCGGCGAACGCAAACATTCCCAGCAGCGGCAAAATCGAGAGCAAATCCTGCCCGCGTTCTAACAGGATTGCGGCAATCGCAACCATCGTCGTGACGGCGAGAGTATCGATGACGAAGCGTGAAATCGTAGTGAGGAACATCGTCGAACGCATCGCGTCGCCAAAGCACCTGACCTGATACTCGTACATGTCGGCGAAGAAGGAACGCCGGCCGGTGATTATCGTTTCCTTAATGCCCCCGATTGCCTGATCACTCCACTGGATCATCGAATCGAGACTTAGCTCGGCGCGGCGTCCTGCAGCGCCGAGTCCCTTATGCATTGCTCGATATAGCGGCACGGCAGGAAGGGCGAGGACCGCCAGAGCACCGAGCGTCGCCAAAGGCTCGACCGCCAGCAGCAAAGCAATCACCGCCAGTGCGACCAGTAGCTCTCCGAGCACGAGCAAAAAGTTTACCAGGAATCCGAAGGTGAAGTCTTCTACAGTTCTGGTCGTGATTCTTATTAGTTCGGCGCTATTGCGCTGCAGATGAAAGGTGTATGGCGCGTTCAGATAGCCGTCCATCAACTGGCGTGAAAGCTGAACGTGTTTCCTGAAGGTAAAACCGAAGAGCCAACGATATAGCTGGATAAGATAGCCGCTCTTGGCGGTGAAGACAGCCACCAGCCCGGCTCCCAGGATGAGAAACAACTGTTCCGGCCGCAGGTTCAGCGTGGTTACGAGCGGCCGTAGGAACGGCACCTTACGGAGCAATTCCGGCTCCTTAACGACCGCAATCAAAGGCACGACCAGCCCGATGCTGACCGCCTCGAAAAGCGCGCCGAGCCCAAGAGCGCCTAATAGAAAAGCGCCCTCGATCTTTTCGCGCCGCGTGAGGAGATACCACAGTTGTTTGATCAGCATCACGAGTAAATCTTGATTGCTAATGCCGAGGCCTTATCGCGGACATTTGAGGCAGCCGGCGCTCATCTATGGAAGGACCGTTCCCCCGGTTGGTTGATTGATTATGTAGGCGGCGTTAAATCCCACATTGTTCGGTAACATTCCCGTGATTTCCTTTGCTATCCGGTTAGCCTTGGCAAGATCTGTCGGCGGAACATAGATGACGCTGTTGTCCGGCACGATCATGTCATCTTCTAGCTTGAGGTTCATAACCTCCTTTAGGTTAATCACGCGCATCCGAGGCTGCCCGTCGCTGTCCATATAGATGAGGCGCACCGACTTAATCGCTCCAGTAGGCAATACGCCTCCGGCTTGTGCAACCGCCATCAGCACGGTCTGTGGACGATCCAGTGGAACTCGTCCGGGCCTTGGGACCTCGCCAATCACCATGGTTGATGGCGGACGCAAGGTCTCCGGAATAAGACTGACGTTGATGTCAAGTCCGAGGGCGGAATAGCCGGCATCGGCATCGTACTCAAGCTCTTTGAGCTGACGTCCCCGCGCCTCCAGCGGGGGTAACAATGGCAGCGAGATCGTACCGTCGGGCAACACCCTTGTCGTCATGCTCAGGCCCTTGCTGGTTTGTCCAATCATGGCGACAAAGCGGTCGACCGGTGAATGGGATTTAATCACATCGATCGTAACCTGGGACTGCCCGAGCATCTCGCGGTAGCTCGACTCAACCCGGCGCGCAAGAGAGTCCGGCGTTAATCCGGCCGCTATGATGGGCCCGATTCCCGGCAATGAAATTCGGCCGTCCGGTCTCACTGTTGCGGTTTCGATGTTCTCCGGATCGTTGAAAAATTCGATGCGCAGCACATCGCCAACCGAGATGAGATACTCTGCCAGAGTTGGCTTGGGATTCACGTCAAAGAACGCGGTCAACTCGTCACCGGGAACCAGTTCAAACACCGGAGGTCCCTGTGCGAGGCGCTGCGCGATTTCGAGCCGCTCCTTTGCCTTTGCCGCGGAGCTGAGCTGATCCAGGTTAATCGTGCTACCATCGCCGGTGCGCTCGAAAGAACTCGCGGAGCAGGCGCTAACCGCCAGAGCTAGCAGGCAAATGATCAGCATTTTGCAGCGATACCACACGGAACAACTCCCCCGAATCGTTTCGGTCCTATCTCGACGCTTAACTCGCCGTCTCAGTTGAAGGTCCCCGCCACGGCCGTAAGTTATCGGTATCTGGAATAGTTCCTACAACTTTCAGTCCAATAGTTTCCTCGACGTCGTGAATCCCGCGAACCCGCCGGTTGATGTACTCGAGGAAGAAGGCCAGCGCGACACCGACGAGCAGTCCGCTGAGAAGAGAGGCGATCGCTATGATGCCGCGACGCGGCCGGCTCGGCAGTTCGGGAACCGCGGCCGGCGAAATCAGGCGCGCCGCCGGCACCGGATCGGAACCCTTGATTTCCGCGTCCTTTAAATCTTTGGCAACGGTGTCATAGGTTGTGCGCGCGACGTCGACCTCTGCCTCGCGGAGTTTAAGCTCACGCTCAATTCCTGGTAATGCATTCAACTCCACTCGGCGCTGATTCAGAATCTGAAGCAGGCGCTCACGCTTGGCGGCGTCGGCTCTGGCCGCCAATGTTCCAGGACTCGCAGCCAGGCTTTGGTCCAGATTTGCCAGCTCGACCTGCAAATCGGAAATCACCCTGAGTTGCGCATCATACTGTTGCTGGTAGAGAACCACTCCATGCGATTCTTTGTAGTTCTCCAGATTCCGCCGGGCAGCTATCAGCCGCTCGCGACTCTGCTCGAGTTCGCTAGTAAGATGATCGCTGGCGAATTTGGCCTCGGACGAACGCATCTTCTCCATAAACTGGATGAACAGCTTCGCGGTGGTATTTGCGACTGCGGCCGCGGTGCGGGGTCTTTTGTCTCTGTATTTGATGTCAAAGACATAAGTATCCTCGTAGGATTTGAGCGAAAGTCCGCGGCCGACATCGTCGACCGCCTTAGTGAAAGGATCCGGCTTCAACAAGCGACCGTACTTTACAATCGCAACCGCGTCCCACAGATAGTCCTTGCTGTCCTTTACGCCCGCTTTCAGACATGCCGAAAGCCAGGCGAAAACGCCGCTGCCGACCTCCTCGTCCGGCTGTGGCTTATCAAGATTCAGCTCACGCACGACCTGATCGACCAGAGCGGTACTCTTGATGATCTGGATATAGGTCCTGGAAGCTGTTTCGACCGAGGCCATCTGCCCGACAGGAAAGTCCAAAAACTCTTTGCCCGTATCGCCCGCCCCCTGAATCTTGATTGGTTCGTGGGGCCGAACCAGCACAGTCGCGGTCGCGTCGTACTTCTCGGTGATCGCGAACGAGAAGACATAACCCGCAACGCCGGTGATAAGGCAGAGCGCAACAATCAAATAGAGATGCCGGCGCAATACTTCCAGGACGGCGATTTCTTCCATTCGTGCGTTTCACTCCTCAGCAGTTCATGTTCCGCAGCCGCGAATGTGAAAGTCACTATGATGCCGCCATCCGTCAGCGCAGTGAAAACCCCAATCCCTCAGTTTTGGTCCGCGAAGAAAAACTGTGATTGCGCGAGGCGCGCTCTCGATGATTTGAATGCGATGAGGAGTTGCCGCTCGGCGCAGAACAACCTCTCCTTCCGTGCGCAGCTTGTACTTTTCCGCGCGAAACCACTCGACGTATTTTCCCTGCAAGACGATCGCGATACTCACGCCCGGGTGATCGTGAAGGGCCCGATTGTCGTCCGATCTGAGAAACTCATGCAGATAAATGTCGAACATCCGATGATTGCCGAGCAATTCCCAACGATTGAGGTATGGGTCCCCTGAAAGATTCCGGATCACCCTGGTGGCCGGATGTTTACTCATGTGATCCAGTACGCGGCGTCTTATCGATGCAAGCATAACCCGAGGAATCTTCACTTGCCTCACCGTTGCTATAAACGCGCAAGACTCCAAAGCCGCTTTGCCCCACCCGCACCGCGTCCAATTACAAATCCAAACCTGCGATCTTGAATGCAGCCGCGAAAGTGACCGCCAGCGAAGTTGGCGGCGGCGACACACGCCCAAGCTCGCAATCGCGGCAAAGCACTGCTCATCCGCGAAGGTCCGAGGAAGTCACACCCTCGGGCGTCCCGCGGTTTTGTCACTCAACCTATAGCATCCCCCGACGAAGCGGCATCGCGATTTCCTGTGTGCTGATACCGCGCCAGAGAGGCCGCCCATCTGTCGAAGTACGCCCTGCTCAAATCCGAGAAGGGCAATCCCATCGGCAGGCGCGACCGGCCATAGCGTGAGAACTCCAGATAGTTCCGGATCGTTGCCAGATCGTCCGCCGTGACCAATTGTAGGTCTTCATTCACAAAATGGACGATGTTTCCTCTCTGCAGAGCGGTTTCAAGCATGCGGTCGCGTTCTGCCTGTTCCTCGGGAAGCGCGAAGATGCTGTACATGACGATATTGGCGCTGCGATCCTCAACCAAGTGCCAAAGCGTCGGGCAGTGGAGCATGTCTTCCAGATCGAACAGCTCGTAATCGCAGGACAGGCCCTTTTTGTTGATATAATCGTACATCATGTAACGCTGCAGATGCACCGGTATCGAGTAGGTCGCCGCCGTATTATTCGCCACGTAAAAGATGTTCTGCTTGCCGTTCTTGAACTGAACCTCACGCGGCGGCGTCCGGGCCAGCCGCTCCTCTTCCTCTTCGGTATTGGGGATTAGATGAAAATAGCCCGCCGGGATCTTCCGGCCGAGCAGGTCGCCGTACATCGCCTCGGCGATCCGGAAATCCATGCTGATCCGTGTCTTGCCGGTTGTGTTCGGCATCCCGGAGCCGTGAATATGCTCCTGGCTGAATAGGCAGCAACTGCCCGGCCCGGCCTTAATCTGATGGGTGTGCTTACCCCAGACTTCGGTCATCTGTTGCATCGTCAGCTTGTGGTCGATGGCGTATCTGACCAATTCGCGCGATTTCTTAATCGGGATGATCTGCATCGCACGGGTCTTGTCTTCGTCCGCCGTTACGTCGACAAACGGCAGCCATAGGCTGCGCGAGGCGACGCCGTGGCCATAGAGCAAACCCGTATGCAGGGGGAAGAATAACTCGGGCGTGGTCGGCAGCATGATCCGCACATTCATGAAGCGCTGCACCGCGACCGGCTGGCGCAGTTTGCCTTTCGGCACCACCACCTCGCGAACGAAGCGGTTGAGCAGTCGGCGGAACTCGGGCAGGTTCGTATCGGAGCACAGTTGCTTGGTGATGCGGTAGGTCTCGGACGCCGGCACCACCTCATGAAAATAGCTCAGGTCTTCAACTGGATAGCCCGCCAGTCGGATACGGTCGCGAATCCATTCATTGAAGGGGAATAGGTCGTTCGGATAGGTGATTATCTGGGCATCCCACTCGTGGGTCAGGCTACGTTCCAGCTCGGAATCGATCTCGTGCGCCTGAATTGGTTCCAACGAGACAGTCTCTGACATCCTGAACACCTCCACTGATTACTTCTGTCGGCGAGACCCTCATTGCTAACGGGCGTCGTTCACACTGGCATATCTGAGCTTGTTAGATCAAATTACCGCTCAGCTTAGATAGGCTACAGTTAGTTATGTATATGCAGAACACACAAACCTTAGTTTTGTCCGTTGATCAACTAAGATGCTTTTGATAGCCGTGTTTTGATTGAATTCCGGATCGTACCGAACGGTCAACCGCGGCCGAATCACCCCATTTCTCGGCGGCCACTCTGCCTGGCTCTGTGTTGAGCTATGCGCAATCAGAGATGAGTTTGTCCGATGAGGCAGCCGAATTCGAAACTCAGCACTGATTTTCCACCTAAACGGTGCGAGGCATCGGACCCTGGCTCGAACGAAAAGCCCTTTGGAATCCAGCACGATCATGCGGTGTACGCGGTCCCGGTGCTGGATGTTGTCGGCCGCTCTGGATGGCTGGCGGAGGCGCTATATAGGATTTTCGAAATCTTGGTGGCGGCGGTGGGACTAACTCTTACCCTTCCAGTGATGCTGCTGGAGGCGGTGCTGATCCGGTGCGATTCACCCGGACTGGTGCTGTTCTTTCATACCCGGCCTGGCCGCTCCCAGATGCAGCGCGGACGCGACCTTAAGGGACGCGTGGACTTGCGCCCCCCGCCCGGCGGCTATCATCCTGACACGCTATATTATGCGCCGACCTATTTTCGCATGGCAAAGTTTCGCACGATGTACGCGGACGCGCGCAGCCGATTTCCCGAGTTCTACGCCTATAACTTTACGGCCGAGAACTTCCATCAGCAGTATGGCACCCATCGTAATGACCCACGCGTGACTCGCGTCGGCGCGATTCTACGGAAGCTCTCGGTCGACGAATTGCCGAATTTATGGTCGGTCCTGGCCGGCGACATGCGACTGGTCGGACCGCGGCCCGAAGCACCCGAGGTGCTGCGCTATTACACGCCGGACGAGATGTACAAGTTCGCCTGCAAGCCAGGCATCACAGGTCTGGCTCAGGTTAATGGGCGCGGCCTACTCAATTGGGGCGAGACTCTGGAGTGGGATTTGAAATACGTTCGCACCCGTACTGTTCTGCTCGATCTCAAGATCATCCTGCGCACTTTGAAATGCGTCATCACCTCGGGCGGCGCGTTCTGATAGAGCAGGTTCTGGGGCTTTTCGTCGCGGCCCTTCTCAATAGAACCAGACTGGAGAGATGATCAGCTTCGAGCCGCCGCTGCGCTCGGTGCGTGATCAGGTCACGGCTCGAGATTGTGAGCGAGTTCGAGATCCGGGATCAATGCACTCCCAACCGGAAGCCAGCCCAGTCTCTCGCGTGTAAGCGTGCTTGAAGCCGGCACGTCACGACCTGCCGCGAATAGTCCCAGCCATCCAAAATGGCCGGCCGCTTCTTCGGGCGACTTCGCAACTACCGGCAAGTTAAGCCGTCGCCCGATTACCTCGGCGATATCTCGAAGCCGCACGCCCTCCTCCGCAACGGCATGATAGCGGGCTCCCGCGGAGCCCTTCTCCAGTGCGAGAGCATACAGATGCGCCGCATCGCTCAGATGCACCGCCGGCCAGCGATTGGTGCCATCGCCGACAAATGCCGAGACGCCTTTTTCGCGCGCGATGTCGACCAGCAGTGTAATCAGCCCCTGCTTATACAAATCGTGAACCTGCGGAAGACGTACTATCGACACGCAAACACCGCGCGCGACCAGTGCGGCGGCCGTCTCTTCGGACGCTCCGCGCGGAATTAAGCTGGAGGGCGGATCTTCTTCAGTCGCCAGACGCCCGGGCGCGACAACCCCGGTTCCCGAACTGACGATCAGGCGACGACCGGAGCCAATGAGCGCGGAGCCGAGCGCCTCGATCGCGCGCCGGTCTATCTCGCAATTCGCATCATACTTCGAGAAGTCGTGGATGAAAGCCAGGTGGATCACGCCGTCGGAATCGGCCGCCCCGCGGCGCAGACTTTCGAGATCTTCAAGATCGCCCCGATGCACTCCGACGCCCGCGGCGGAAAGCGCCTTGGCGCTCGCGTCCGAGCGAGCAAGACCGATCACCTGATGGCCCGCGCCAATCAATTCCTGAACGACCGCCGAACCGATAAACCCCGATGCACCGGTAACAAAAACCCGCATAATTGCTTCTCCTTTGCTTCACTTGATCACTCAGGGCCGAGCGCGACAGCGCGTGCGAGAGGTCGAACCGATAAAGGCTGTGGCGCGGATGGCGAAACCCAAATCCTGATTTTGCGCCTTCTTTCATGCCTTCGCGAATCGACCGGCTTCGCGGATTGGCTTCCTGGCGCGACCCGTGTAAATTCGGAGGAGTCCTCCGTTTCATCCGCTAATATACGGAGTGGTCCTCCGCTTTGCAAATGGAAACGGAGGAATGCTCCGGTTTGGGGACGGCGAGCGTCAGCGGAGACAAAAACCAGCGGGACAAAAAAAATCGAATGCCAGCGCAATCGATCGAAACCGTGCGCAAGCTGCGCGCCGACGCGGCGCGCAATCGCGAGCGCGTGCTAAAGGCCGCCACTGCGATCTTCAGCGCGGGCGGCGCGGATGCGAGCCTCGAGGCCGTGGCGCGGCGCGCCAGAGTCGGAATTGGGACGCTCTATCGTCATTTTCCCACCCGGGAAGATTTGTTCGAAGCGGTCTATCGGCACGAAGTGCAGCATCTCTGCGAACTTGCGGACCGATTGAACGATGAGGCCGCGCCGCTCGAGGCGCTGCGGCTATGGATGCGCTCTGGGGTTGAATTCATCGCCACCAAAAAGGGGATGGTTGAGGCGCTGGCGCTCGCCGTCGCCGGATCCACCGAACTCCACGCGCGTTCATCCGAACAATTGTCGACAGCGGCAGGCCTCCTGATGGCGCGGGCCGTCGCCGCGGGCGAGATACGCTCCGACACCAGCGCCGAAACCCTGGTCCGCGCCTTGGTAGGGATGTGCTACATGCAAAATCAGCCCGGATGGCAGGAAAACGTGCTGCGGATGGTGGACATCATAGTTGATGGTCTTCGGCTCCCGGCCAAAGGCAGCAGGGTAACTCGCCATAAGCGCTTGCCCACACGCCGCCGCGCTCAGCCCAGTGAAGAAGCCATCCCGAGATTTCATGCGCCGAGCCGGCGTCAGTCGAGAAAACGCGGGAACAGGCTAGAGGTAGAGTAAGACTACATCGGTTGCGACCCACAGCAACAACGTCAGCAAGAGCGGCTTGTCGCGAATCAGAAGACGCGCGGGATCGCCGCCTTCGTCGCGTGCGTCGACGAGGAATAGGTAGCGGAGAATACCGAATGCGACAAAGGGTACCGTCAAATACAGATACCGGGTTCCGAGTTTGGCTTCGACTTCCACCGATACGGTGTAAATCATGTAGCTGACGATCGTCGCTCCCGCGACGATCGAGAGCATTTGATCGAGCAGGCGGATGCTGTACTGCTCCAGCACGTCGCGATGCGCCTTTGCGTAGCAGCCCATCGCCGCCAGTTCGTGCCGGCGTTTGCCGAGTACTAGCAGCATTGCAAGCACGAAGGTGATGAAGACGAGCCACGGCGAGACTTCCACCTCAATCGCGACTCCGCCCGCGAATGCGCGCAACACGAAACCAATCGCTACCGCGATAATGTCGAGCACCACGTGCTGCTTCGCCCACAGTGAATATCCGAACTGCATAGCGACGTAGAGCGCCGCGATGGCGACAAAGCTGAGCCCAAGCGCGATGCTCAAAAGCGCCGCAATCGCGACGACCGCGATTGCGAAGCAAAGCGCTTGTGCGATCGAAAGGTCGCCGCATGCCAGCGGCCGATCGCGCTTTTCCGGACTCAGGCGATCAGCTTCTCGATCGCAAATGTCGTTGAGTACATATGCGAAGCTCGACAAAGCGCAGAATGCCGCCAGCGCGACCGCCGCCAGAAACTCGCGGCGCGGATTGAAGAGCTCGTGGCTGAAGATCAGCGGCGCGAGGACTAATCCGTTTTTGATCCACTGCCATGGACGCGCGAGCACGAGGAGTGAGAGGAGCGTGCCCTGTTTCACCGCACGTCCCTCCGCTGTCGGATAGACAGTGGGAGAACTCGCTGGCGTAGCAGTCGCTGGCAATTGCGGCGCCATTTCACTCAATAAATCCCGCGCCCGGCGGAGATCCGCTCCGTTTGACCGATAGCCGGTGGAGTCCAGGGAACGTACACGCCGTCGCGCCATCTAATCCAACGCAACGAAGGATCTTCGAGCGGCACCGGGAACTCGTACCGTACCTGCTCGGGGTCGCCGTGCGCATCCAGCGACTCGACGACGACCGTCATACCCGGCAAGGTGACGCGCTGACCGGCGGAAAAGGGATCTTTTGGGCTGCGCAAAAAACGGCTGAATGCGTTCGGAAAAAATCCATCGAGAAAACGCACGTTCAGCGAGCGAGGCCCGACCCGCGTAACCTCCAGCGCACCTCCCGAGGAGAGCGCGCGCATGTGCCGCGGCATCGGCAGATTGTCCAGCCGCCTCACTGCCCAGATCGCGGTGACGAGATAGATATGCTCGGGCGGATTAATCAGCACCAGATCCTGAGATGCAACCCGCGGATCGCTTGGAACACTTGCCAATCCGCGCATCATCCTGGAGCTGACCTTTGCCTGGAAATCGATCCGCGCAATTCCGAGGAACGGAGCTGCAATCACGTGAACAAGAAGCAGGACCAGAGTTGCGGTCCATGCAAATCCATTCCAGACCCGCAGTAGCGACACGGAGGAAGCGCGACTGAAAACGAACTGCGTCATCTGGGCAAGCAGCGCCATCGAGCCGAGGCCGACGAAACCCAGCAAGCGATTCTCCGGACCGACGGCGGTAATCGGCACGAGTGAAAGCAGCGCGCCGAGCGCCCAGAACCGCGCCACTCGATTGCGCAGGACCAGCGGAACAAAAAGCAGCACCAGCAACGCCGCGATTGCGAAGCTGAAGATGCTCATATGCAAAGCCGCCGATGTCCCCGGCGCGTAGGCCATGCCCAGCTCCGCTGGAATCGGCGTCCATTGTCCCATCAGCAGGAATGCTGCCCGCTTGCAAAATGAACCGGCGAAGCCAAGCGGATTGTGAAGCGGATCCAGATAAAAGCCCGATCCCTGCGAACCGAAATTGCCAAGCTTGTAGATCAATGCCCATGCGCCCAGCACCACGCCGTGAGGAACGAGCCGCATGAGCCTTTTCCAGATGGCGTCGCGATCCACCGTCAGCGCGTAGGAAAACAGATACGCCGCGGTCGCAAGCCCCATCTCGTCCGCTGATAGCGACAGCGCCAGCATCAAGACGCTAAGCCAGAGAACCCACCGCTGCCCTTGCTTTCGCCATCGAACGAACGCGAGCACGGAGAGGAAGCCAAAGCAGCAAGCGATCAGGGCGTCGCGGTTGGCGATATATGCCGCCGGCACGGCATGCGCGCCGTCGAGCGCGTACATCAGAGCCGCAAGACCTGCTATCCAGGTCGCTCCCATCACTTCGCGATAAAGAAATGCCGCCGCCAAGACGGCCGCTGCGAGCCAGAGCAGGCTGTGCAGGTGCATCAGCGCGGGATGATTCGGCCACAGCCGATAATCGAGCATCATCGTGAGCGTGCTCGCGTAGCGCAGAAACGCCTGATGCATCTCCGGCGAGCCCCACCACGGCATCGTGCCGTAATCCATTTGGGCCAGGTTGTGCGCGCGATCGATGTACTGGACGAAGACCTGAATCGGTTTCGAATCGCCGTAGCCGAGCATCGTGACGCGCTGAAACCAGTCATCGAATTGCCAGCCGCCGCTTAGCGCCGGCAACATCCCGATTACCGCGATGATAGCGGCTGCAATCGGCAACCGGCGGCTTGCGAGCGCCGTCCTGACGCCAGCTACCGCGCGCCGCGTCACAGATGTTGCGCGCTCTTCCTCCCGCTGTGCGCGATCGGGGTTAATCATTGCTTTAGTTTAATAAATTATTTAAGCTAACTAAGTCAATGCAGTGGGTTTGCTGCGCCGTCTCGGCGGGCATTTCATTGCCGGGCTTGGCATGTAATTGATCGGCATCGGTGGATCGGGATGTCATGAATGGATCGGAATAGATGGGCTTGCGCGAGGAGAAAAAGGCCGAGCAGCGCCGAGCGATTCTGGATGCCGCGGCCGCGCTGTTTCGAAAACGGGGCTATGAAGAGACCCACATCCGCGACATAGCCGAGCGGTTGCGCATCAGCGAAGTCACTTTCTTCAACTACTTTCCCACCAAGGATGCGCTGATAATCGCGTTCGCGGCGGAGATGCTTGAATTCTCAATCGCGTCCGTGAAACGCGAGATCGAACGCCACGATTGCAGCGTGCCCGACCGTATTCGCGGCCTGATGCGCCAGTGGGCGACATCGTGGGACGCGGACCCCGAGTTTCAGGGTCTGGTGGCAAAGCAGTCGAGGTTGTTAACCGATGTGAAAGGCGTCCTGCGCGACAGATCTCTTGAGCTCTACGAGCAGTACGAGCGGCTATTCGCCGAAGGCCAGAAGCGCGGCGAAATTCGCGCCGATTATAAGGCGCTTCATCTCGCGGAAATGATGGAGGGGATGCTCACGCTTATCGCCGGCAACTGGGTCAGCGGATGGTGGGAGAACCGGCACGATTCTCTCGAAGAGCGTTTCATGAACGCGATGACGATCCTTCTCGAAGGATGCGCCTCGCCGCATGCGGCGAAATCGCGAGTCTCCCGCCGCCCTGCGCGCAAACGGGCCGCCCTTCGAGCGCGCCACAAATGAGAGTTTCTGAGCCGCCAGCGCTCCCGTAAGACTACGCGGCCAAGCTCCCCGCTGGCCGTGGCTCGGGCAGGACAAGCGCTCACAATCCTCACGCTAGAGGCCGTGATTGCCGGATACGACTGCGTTGGCGCTTAGGCGATCGCGTTATTCGCGGGTGCTGTCACGATTCGGAGCGCGCGACGCGCGGCACTTCTCATGCCCGCAGTGGCAATCGGTGGCGCCTTCGTCGCGGGTGTCGGATTGGCACTCGTTCGAGCAGTAACGGGTTCCGGGCGAGACTTCGCAACTACAATTTCGATGCTGGCACTTCATCGGACGACCTCATGAAAACAGCCGCCGAGCGCGTCGCGCGATTCTATTTGCGGCGCGCGCGCTTGGGGCGCGCGCTCGAGTGTCCGCGGCCGCCCGCCGCCGCGCGGGCGCGCGGCTGTTCCTCGGCCTCAGCCGCCTCTTCGCGCGAAGCAGCGGCGTTTACCGCCACGCCGCGCTTGTTGAGCGAGGCCTTGAGCGCGTCATAGAGATTTATTACCTTGGCCTTCTGCTTCGGCTCCGGCGCGGTGACGGTCTTGTTTCCCCTCACCTTCTCCTTCGCTGCTTCGACCACGCGCTCGCGATAGGTGTCTTGGTATTTTTCCGGCTGGAATTTTTTGGCGGTCAGGTCGTCGATCAGGCGCTTTGCGAGCGACAGCTCCTGCGCTCCCACGTTTGCCTCGTCGCCTCGATAGACGCCGGCCGCGCTCACCACTTCATCCGCAAAATACATCGTGTGGAGCATCAGGCCGTCTCCATACGGCCGGATCATCACCAGATGCTCTTTGGTCCTCATCGTGAACCGCGCAAGCGCGATCCGCTGGCTGTCTTTCAGGGCGCGGGCGAACAACCCGAAGGCGCGCGCCGACTCGACGGTGCATCCGAGGTGATAAGCGTTCTCAAAGTAGACCGGATCAACCTGCTCGAGCGGCAGAAACTCCTGGATGTCGATCAAATGATCGTCGCGTGCCTCCAGATTCTCAAGTTCCTGGTCGGTGAAGGTCACGATCTGGTTCTTCTCGACTTCGTAGCCGCGCACCAGTTCGCTGCGATCGATTAGCTTCTGCTCCAGCGGGCAGAAAATCTTCTGCTGGATCCGGCTGTTGTCCTTTTCATGGATAAGATGGAACCGCACCGACTGCGATCTGGTCGCGGTGTAGAGATGAACCGGAATCGAGACAAGGCCGAAAGAGATTGATCCATTCGCTGACGGGCGCGCGCTCATACTGTCTGTACCTCCGGGGTCTCCATTCTCCTGCCTCGGACCTATCGTACCGCCGATGTCACTCCTACCCCAAGCCTTGCATACGCGGTGAGCCCAAACCATAGGGCCGCCGCAAGCAGGAGCATCCCAGTAGCAAGCGCAATAGCCACTGTCTCTGAACCGGTTATTTTGTCCAGAACGATAAAAATGTGGAGGTACTCTCGGGAGCCAGCCCGCTACTAATATTCTGTCACGCTATCCAACTGCGGCTCGTTCCATGGCGCATCGGTTAAAAAGTTTGCACGGCCCATCTACGACGGCTCGCACAAGGTCGGCGAGGAATTGGCGCGCACTCTGATCGAAGCGGCTGAAAGGTCGGTCGGGAGCCCATTCTAAAGTCACGGTCAAAGCCTCGCCGCTATGCGACTGGCCAGTCGGCTCGTTATTGTCCTGGCGAGTCGTCGATGCTCTCGGGCGCGCCGGCATTTCGGGCGGCACTTGGTGGGGTTGATCGATGGCAAAAGCCTTCTCCGCTCCTACTTGGGCGATAGCTCCTCGATAGCGCATCTGGGAGCGCCTCGCGCGATCCGAGTTCCAGCCATCATGCGACAGCGGCTTTCCCCACAGAAGGCTTTCCGATCTCCAGCAAGCGAAATCGATTGCCAGCGCTTATCACGGCGCTGGAAAGGAGCCTCCTTGACTCTGTGCCGAGTATAGTCTATTAATTCAATGGACTTTATAGATTATATTGACTGACTGGATGACCAAAGAGTTCGCATGAAAGGAGCGTCTGACGATCACTTCTAGCAATCCTCGCTCGACAGTCCTTGCCGACCTTGCCGCCGCAAAAACCATTGAGTGGCCCGCCGGCGGCAGGAACTCAGGCCTTGCCAAGTCGTGCTTCTCCCGCATAGCCGCGCTTCGCCTTTTCCGACCCGCGTCGCGATCGCACAGTTTCCGCTGGCCGCTCATGGTCGGCCCTTGTTGCCGGGATCAAGCTGCACAAGACCGAAGCAAATTTCCGCGGATAACGATACCCAACCGCAGTGCCTCGAAGCTTTGGACGCAGACATAAGGACGACAAACATGAGCGACATTAGCGAGATCAAAGCGAATCTCGACGCCAGCGCGCCGGCGCAACAAGCAAGCCGATGGAGCGAGCTTTGGCTGAAGGAAGATTGGTGGGCGATCTGGCTCGGACTGGGCATCGTACTGGTCGGCCTTGTTTTCTACCTCAACGGTTCGAGCATTAAATGGATCGCCGTCACGCCGGCCAAATGGTCGACGCTGGCTCAACTTCGCGCGCATTTCGCCAACAACCTGCTTCGCTACATCACTCAGTTTGTTTTGTGGGTGATAATCTTTACCGTTGCCCTCTCGGCCCTGGGACACAAGGCAAAGGAATTCCTGCCTGCTTTCGTTTTCCTCTACGTGCTGTCCATCGTAATTTTCGTGCTGGGCCAGTGGGATCAAGCCTACTATTACAACCTCGAGCCGCCTCTCGTTGCACTCGTGCTTGGCCTGTTCATTTCGAACACCGCCGTTCTGCCCCGTTGGCTGGATGCCGGATTTCGCGTCGAATTCTACATTAAGACAGGCATCGTGCTTCTGGGCGCGACCTTGCCCTTCACCTTGATTCTCTGGGCCGGCCCCGTCGCCATACTGCAAGCGTCGATCATATCTATTCTTACCTTCCTGGTAATTTTCTGGTCGAGCCGTCGGCTGGGACTGGATAACCAACTCGCCGCCACGCTTGGCGCAGGCGGAGCAGTGTGCGGCGTGTCCGCGGCGATCGCCGTCGCCGGTGCGGTCGGGGCCAAGAAGGAATATGCCCCTATCGCCATTACCAGCGTGATTATATGGGCCATACTCATGATCTTTGGCCTGCCCTTCATAGCGAGAGCATTGGATCTTCATGCCGGTGTTGCGGGAGCCTGGATTGGCACCTCGGAATTCGCCGATGCCGCCGGGCTGGCAGCGGCGCAGGCCTATGCCGGGCTGGCGGGACATGGAAGCATCGCAGGCACCGGAGACCAGTCGGTATGGGCTTTCACGCTGATGAAGGTCGTCGGTCGCGACGTGTGGATAGGCATCTGGGCGTTCGTGCTGGCGATCATCTCGACTACGCGGTGGGAACGGACTGAATCCGGCCGCCGTCCGGAGGCTGGAGAGATCTGGTGGCGGTTCCCGAAATTCGTCATCGGGTTCGTCGTTGCGTCCATAGTCATCACTTGGGTGACGAAGGACCTCAGCATCGTCCAGTTCAACAAGATTGCGAATCCCGCGCTGGTGGCGCCAATAAAAGACCTACGCACCTGGGCCTTCATCTTTTGCTTTCTCAGCATCGGCCTGACCACTCGGTTTCGTGAATTGGCGCGCGCTGGATCGAGACCCTTTGCCGCCTTCAGCATCGGCGCCATAGTCAATGTCGTGCTCGGCTTCCTACTCTCGGCGGTAGTATTCGCATCACATTGGCAGAACTTGACGCGGTAGCGGCGCCCGCGCGCAAACCGGACGGGTGGCCGATAGTGCGATATGGCGGCAGTGCAATAGATTTATGAAGACCGACGATTCGACCAGACATGAACGCGAGACATGCCGAGGCTGCGTGCATTTTCGCAATGACCCGGAGTACCTCGAGCGCACTTTCAAGGGACTGACCAGCTTGGGTTCGGCCTATTCCTCCGTGCGCCATGACGACGGTGTATGCCGCCGCTTCGACCGGTATCTAAGCGCCAATTCCTGGTGCCCTCATTTCACAACCCTCGCTCTGCGCCCGAATTACCCGAGTCACGAGCAATAACGGTCGCTTCCCACCATCCGGAGGCCTCGGGACCGGGAGGGTCAGCCGGGGACGATCAGGAGCCTGCGGCCGCGCGAACTCGAGTCGCGGGCGCGGAGGGCCGAAACGATCCGCTCCTGGAGGCCACGGCGGCACGCCTGCGGGCACGCTGGCGGCGCAAGCCTCTTCGCAGCGATTGATAGTCGATACCCAGAGTCTCGCACAAATTGACGAAGCTGAACGGACCTCGATCCTTATCCGAGTAAATCCAGTCGTTTGCTTCCACGTAATTGATGCGCTTGAGAATCGATCGATCTTCGCAGTAGTCCAGGTAGCATTTGACCGCGTCGTCCAGAATCGCGAACAGCAGATTGCGTTCGCCCTCGAACCGATGATCGTGCCGCTGTCCGTGGTACTGCGTGGGCAGAATCGAGGCGCCGGAAAAGACGCTTGGGCCGTCGTCTGACACGTGGAACGCTGCCTTCATGTTTAAGCTCCGTCAAATGTTGAAAATCGGTTGAAGGCGACTAAGGCAAACTTGATACCAAGAAGAAAACCAAGCCTTTCGCGAACGATTATCCGGTTCATCACAGAAAGTTTTACATGGTAGGCGTCTTGGATAAGCCAAATGCCTATTTCGCTTAAACTTCGCGTGACCGCCTGCCACGGCCTCCCTCAATATCGGCCGCAACCGCTTGTCACCAATTCTGATGACCATGCTTCAACCAAAAAAAGGGGGCCGAAGAACTGCGGGAGGGGGATTGCAGCCTTCGACCCCGATCGGACCAATTGCGGCTATTTGTTTTTACCGCAGCAGTCCTTGTACATTTTGCCCGAGCCACAAGGGCACGGAGCATTCGGATTTGGGTTCGCCATAGAGTCACCTCCTGTCGCTCTGATGCCGACAAGCTGGTGTCTTGCCGACGCCCGCGCATGACCCACGGCAAAGGCCGTCTTCCGTCGCCGTCAATCAACGCGGTATGGGCATAGCGAAGCAATTACACTGCCATGATGCTCGATCGCCCCGCCCCCTCATGAATGAACCGTCGTTTTCCGTCTCAGAAGCTCGGTTTGGGCGGAGGATCATGTCCTGCTAATGCATCGGACGGCCCCATGCGATGCGGAAACCGGAAAAATCTTCCCGAGGAACGTCACATACCGGACTCGGTGATCGGCGGTAAGATTCAACCCGATGGCTAATCGGCAACCGCGACGGACCGGAAAAAGCAACCACTTTGCAGCGCTCGGCGACGATGCCGAGCGTCTCCGCATTCCTCAGCCCGAGTGGATATCGCCGATGCTGGCGGTGCTGACCGATCGGCGATTCTCCAGCCCCGACTTCCTGTTCGAGCGCAAACTGGACGGCGAGCGCGCACTGGCTTTTCGCACCGCGGCCGGCACGCGCCTGATGAGCCGCAACCGCAAAGATATCAGCCGCTTCTACCCGGAAATTGTTGACGCGATGTCGCGCCAGCCATGCAAGGACTTCATCGCCGACGGCGAGATCGTGGCCTTTGAGGGATCGCGCACCAGCTTCGAGCTGCTTCAATCACGGATGCATTATCTCGACCCCGACCCCGCGCGGCGGACGCCCGTTTTCTTCTACCTTTTCGACCTGCCATATCTCGCGGGATTCGATCTGCGCGCGATGCCGCTAAAGAATCGCAAGAAGCTCCTGCGCGCCGCCATTCGTTTCGAGGATCCACTGCGCTACACGGTCCATCGCGTCGGTGATGGCGAGGCATACTTTGCCAAAGCATGCGATCGCGGATGGGAAGGGCTAATCGCAAAGCGCGCCGACAGCACATACACGGGCAATCGATCGCCGCAATGGCTCAAATTCAAGTGCTCGCGCCGCCAGGAACTGGTGATCGGGGGATTCACCGCGCCGCAAGGCAGCCGCACTGGATTCGGCGCGCTGCTGGTCGGTTACTACGAGCGTGGAAAGCTCCGCTATGCCGGCAAGGTCGGCACCGGTTTCGACAGCCGGATGCTCATGGCGATGTATGCTGAGATGAAAAAGCTGGCGCGCGGGACCTCGCCCTTCGTCGATGCGCCGCGCGAGCGCCATGTCACATGGATCGAGCCGCGGATGGTCGGCGAGTTCAGCTTCTGGGAATGGACCGCGCAAGGCCGGCTGCGCCAGTCGTCATTCATCGGGCTCAGGACCGATAAGCCCGCATCCAAGGTGGCCCGCGAGGTTCCCGCTTAAGTGGCTCGCACTCTGGTTCTGACTTGACTAAACGGAAGGCGGAAAAAAGGCGAGCGTCCGCACTTCAATGCTCTCGCGCGGCGTGGCATCGGGAGCGCTGGTGGGATCGTCAAATGCCGAATGCGCGGTGAAGCGCGCCACATCGGGCCTGGAGTCGTAGCACTTGATCAGCATCACTTCGTTTTTGCGCATTTGCGGAAAGTAGTACCACTTATGCGCCGCGTTGTAGGCAAGTGAGTAAACCTCGCCCATTCGATCGCGGTAAATCAGATCGTGCAGCACCAGATCGCCGGGCTCGATCGTGCGTGCGTCGCAGATCGCGAGCGGACTTTCCTCGACCCGGGCGCAGATCGGACGCCATACATTGATGACGGCGAAGCGGCGCGCCAGCAGCTCCTGAGCGTCCGCGCCCATCAGATCCCGCACCCTTTGCGGTCCCGACTTCAATGTATAGTCGTTGTGCGCGACCTTAACCGGCTCCTGCACGCCCTTCTGATGCTGCTTGGCAAGCGGACGGCATCGCACATTGTGGTCGAACACCAGCACTCGCGCGGCGCCGGTCGACTGCCGGACAAGTTTTTCCACTTCGGGATAATAGACTTCGCGCACTTCTCGATCTGAGTAAAAATCCCCAACCGCGCTCTGCTGATTCACGACTACAAATCCCTGCCGATCGAGCGACAAGTCATCCGCAATCGCGCGCGCGTCGTGGATAACGACTGGGAATTTCGAGTACCGCCCGCTACGCGCCGGCACTCCTTCGGGCGGCGGATAAGTGTAGGTCACCGGATGCTGCCCGCGGTCCTCGAGGTAGTTTAGACGCGCTTCGACTTCGTGTTGCATGTTCGGCTCCATCCGCTCCGCTGCGCCGTGAGCGTCGCGATTAAGATGAGCTTACTTCACCGCCGTCCGCGGCACCATCGCCCGCCTTTGCTACTGGCTGCCCCAAGCCTCGCAGTGTGGCCCACGAACCGCCACGCGGTGCAAATGCTAAACTGATCGCTCTTCAAGCGCTCATCACATATCCCGCATTTTCTCGAGGAAAAGCCGCAGAATTTCATCGACCGATGCGAGCGGCGGGTGTTTGGTCAGGTGCTCCGCGATATCCTTTACGATCTGCTGCGCTGTGCGCGCGTCTTTCATCTTTGGATCTCGATATGCCCAGTCGCGGCCCGGATGCAGGGTGTCCCACGGCGAGCGCAGGTTGGCGCGGGTCGTGGGATCATCGCCGTGCTTGCCGAGACCATAGGCAATGCCGGTTTCGCTGTTCCAGATAGGCTTAAACAACTCTATCAGGTACGTCTCAGCCGCCGCCTGATATCCAGTCTGCACCACGAGCGCGCGGTACTCGAAATCCTCCTGCCGCAGCGTCGTGGACGCCTTGGCGATGTTCTTCCGGTGTTCGCTCAGGCGATTCGAGAGCCTAGGCCCCTGTTCCCTCGCCGTTTTGCTTGCGGGATCGGCGGGATCCGCCTTCCCCACGTAAATCGGATGTTCCTTTTTCGAAATGCCCCGATAGGCGGTGAAATCGCCTGTATAATACAGCGCGTACACGCCCGACCCGTAGAATCTTTCCACTGATGCGAGCGCCCGTCGCGGCTGCGCGATCATGGTGATGCCAATGATGCGTCCTGCGATATTCGGATTCGACGGCTCGAAGACGAAGCCAGGATGCTTTACAGGGTCGAGGTCTTCGATGACCCTCTTCAACTTGTCGTACGCTTCACTAATCGTCTTGCGCACGCGTTGGGCACGCAGCGCCGGGAGATGCGCGGCTTCTTCACTCGCCAGAGTCTCCGAAAGTTTCTTGAGCTGTTCCGCCAGGTCTTCTAGTTTCTGGGGCGGCGTGGGCATTCTCTTAGCTCTACCCCTCCTTGGCGATGAGCGTACGCGCGACGGACTTCGCAATCGCCTCCGCCAGCCTGGCCGGTACGGCATTGCCCAACTGGCGCATTGCCTCACTCCAAGCTCCCCGGAACGTGTAGTCGTCGGGTAATGTTTGAAGGCGGGCAGCCTCGCGCACGGTGAAGTATCGAACCGAGCCGTCCGGCCGAGCAAGCATGTTTTCTCCGCCGGGCACGCCGTGGTCCCCCGCCTTTAGCGTTTTCGCGGGTTCGTCCAGCGGACTACCGGTATGGCCCGGATAGCTGCGCGCCCCCGGATTGAACACGTGATTGGGAACACTACTGGATGGATTCCTTTCCGGGTCCGGTAGGTCGCTGATAGCGTCCCGCACCGTCCTCCACGGCGCCTTGCCAAAATCGAACTGCGGGTCGCAGCGCAGCCGCTCCACTCGGGCACCCTGCCGCTCAGTCAAGCTCGGCCTTTCACGCTTGGAAATCTCGTGCCGTTCCCAATACTCACCGTTAACCCATTGCGATAGCAGAAGCGCGTTCTCGGAGCAGCAGCCATCCGGAAAGCTCCATTGCAGGCCGAGATCTGAGCGGAACCCTACAATGAAGACCCGCTCGCGTCGTTGAGGCACGCCGTAATCCGCTGCGTTCAGCAGCCGAAAAACGACACTATACTCCGTCCTGTCTCGTGTCGAAGTGTGATGTTTCTCCAACCGAGCGCGGTGTTCCTTCCATGTCTCCGCCTTGCGACGCGTAAAGCTCGGATACGTGAGTTGCAGGAGCACATACTCGAAATATTCGGCGAAATTCTCACGCAGCAGGCCCTTCACGTTTTCGAAGATGAAGGCCTTGGGCCGAAGCTCCCGCACGGCGCGCACGGCCTCCGGGAACATATCGCGATTGTCCTTATACCCTCGGTGCTTGCCACCCAGTGAGAACGGCTGACACGGAGGCCCGCCCGAAACCACCATCACCTCACCTAGCTTCCCATAATCGAAATTCCGCACATCGCCCTCGAACAATGGCCATTCCTCGACCGAGCGCATGTGATGCCGCTGGTTCTCTCGGAAGGTCTCACAGGCGTCATGATCCCACTCGATAACCGCAGCGTGCCGGAAACCGGCGTTTGACATGCCGATGGCCAGCCCCCCAGCGCCAGCGAAGAGTTCAACGCTCCGCATCCAAGAACCTCCCTATCACGACAGCAAGTCGCGCCGTGTTCTTGAGCTGACACTCCCAAACCGTCAGCACCTTCCAGCCTCTCCTTCGAAGGGCGCGCATGTTGCGCTCATCGCGTGCCCTGTTGCCTTCCAGCTTCGGCAGCCAGAAATCGAGCCGTGACTTTGGCAGCCGCGCCAGCGCGCAATGCGCTGCCGGGTGACGATGCCAGAAACAACCGTGAACAAAAATAACCTTTTTTCCTTTGCGAAAAACCATGTCCGGGCATCCTGGTAAATCTCGCGCGTGCAGCCGGTACCGGTATCCGAGAGCGAAAACGAGCTTGCGCACGGAGACCTCTGGCTGCGTGTCCTTTCCGCGGACCCGCGCCATTCGTTCCGAGCGTTCCTTCCGGGACAGTGTGTCCACATTCCTGCTCGTCCATCGGGCTTCAGAACAGCGGCAATTTGGTAACTGGTATACTGTTTGGTGATTTCTCGCACCAGACAAGCGAACCACGACTTTTCTCTTTGGCGAGGCTCTTAAGTGTTCTCTGTAGCTATCGCCGGAAACCAAGTGTGCCCCGCACCGGCTCGGTTTTCCAGTCGTGCCCCTCCTTTTCTTATCCCGAAGCCTTGTTAGTTGCCTCACTTCTCCGTGACGGATAGCAAGCTGTATAGCCTAGCTTGCTATGGTGACACGAAGAGCCGGGGAGCTGCTCGAGCGATTCGGAGTGTACTGACTTGCGCCTGTCCGCAACCCACAACGCCTGCACGCTCGCGCTGTCGATTGCGTAGAGTGTAACTGACTGGCGCCTGTCCGCAACGCTCGCGACTAAGATGAGACTTACTTCACTATCATCCGGCCGGAGGGCGCGGGGTCGTCCACACGGCGCACGCTTATAGCGCAGAATTTCAACTCCGGCTGCTCCGAAATCGAATCGCGAGCGCGCGTGGTCAGATTGTTCGCCGCCTTGAAAAAGCCCCTCTGCCGTCCCCAGTGAAACGGGATGAAACACACGCCCCGCGCTATCTCGGCGGTCACCCGCGCCTGCGCGACAAACAATCCGCGGCGCGAACGCACCTCCGCAAAGCATCCGTCGGTAATTCCGGCTGCTGCCGCGTCTTCGCTGTTGATCTGGATATATGGCTCGGGCACCGCTTTAACCAAAGCCGGCGCCGCACCGGTTCGGGTCATCGTATGCCACTGATTGCGGATTCTTCCGGTGGTCAGGATGAGCGGGAACGCGGCATCGGGCATCTCGGCCGGCGGCAGATTATCCACCGCTATAAAACGGGCGCGGCCATCCTGAGTGTTGAACTTGTAATCCGAATAAAGCCGCGGTGTCCCCGGATGATGCGGGTCCGGGCACGGCCACTGCACCGGACCGCTTCGCAGGCGCGCATATGATAACCCGCTGATATCGGTCGGACGCCCGCGCGTTAGCAGTTTGTACTCTTCGAACGCCGCTTCGGCGCTCGAAAAAGAGAATGCCTCACTGAAGCCCAATGCACGCGCCGCGCGCGCCGCTATCTCCCAATCGGGCAGCGCTTCGCCCGGCGGATCGACGAGCCGCGGCAAATAGCTTATGCGCCGCTCCGAGTTGGTCATCACGCCTTCCTTCTCGGGCCACTGCGCGGCGGGAAGGATCACGTCCGCGTATGCCGCGGTGTCGGTATTTTCAAATGAATCCTGCACGACCACCAGCTCGGCATAGCGCAGAGCGCGATCGACCAGATCGAGATCCGGCATCGAGACGGCGGGATTGGTGCAAATGATCCAGATCGCCTTGACCGCGCCACGCGCGAGTCCTTCGAACATCGCAACCGCGCTGAGCCCGCGCCGAGCCGAGATGCGCTCGGGCTCGACGCCCCACAGATGCGCGACCTGCGCGCGATGCTCCGAGTCTTCGACTCGCCGGTAGCCGGGCAGCAGATGCGAGAGCCCGCCGACCTCTCGCCCGCCCATCGCGTTGGGCTGTCCAGTCAGCGAAAACGGACCGCATCCCGCGCGTCCGATGGCGCCGGAGGCGAGATGCAGATTGATTATCGCAAGCGCCTTCGCGGTTCCGCTGGTGGATTGGTTGACGCCCATGCTCCACAGCGTCATCGCCGCCTCGGCCCGTCCAAACCACCTGGCGGCGCGCGCTATCTCGCCTTCGGGCACCTGGCAAATTTGCGCGGCGCGCGCCTGCGGCCATTCGAGCACGCGATCACGCACCGCGCTCCAGCCAGTCGTGTGCTGCCGGATAAAATCGTCGTCGATCAAGCCTTCGCGAATCATGGTCGAAAGCATCGCGTTCAGGAGCGCGATATCGGTGCCGGGACGAATCGGCAGATGTAGATCCGCGAAGTCGGCGGTCTCGGTCCGCCGCGGATCGACTACGATTATCTTCACCCGCTCCGGATCGGCGCGCTTGCGCTTTTCAAGCCGGCGCGAGGTAATCGGATGACACCATGCGGTGTTGCTGCCGACGATCAGAAACAAGTCGGCAAGCTCGATATCCGCATATGCGCACGGCGGCCCATCGGATCCGAGCGCCATGGTGTACGCGGCAACCGCGCTCGACATGCAAAGCCGGCTGTTGGTGTCGAAATTGTTGGTTGAGAGAAATCCTTTCACCAGCTTGTTGAACACGTAGTAGTCTTCGGTCATGAGCTGGCCGGAGCCGTAGAATGCGATCGCGTCGGGACCGGAACTCGCGATAATCGCGCGCAGTCGCCGCGCCACATAGTCGAGCGCATCGTCCCATGATTTCCGCATCAACGCTCCGCCGCGGCGCTCACGCACCAGCGGATACAGCGCGCGGCCGGAAGGCCGAATAGTCGGCGCAAGGTGAACCGCCTTGGCGCAAATCTCGCCGAAATTCGCCGGATGGCGCGCATCGCCGCGGATTCTCGAAACCGAGCCGCCTTCGATCGCGACGCTCACTCCGCATCCGACGCCGCAGTAAGGGCAGATGCTGCCGGATGCGCGTGCGGCATCCTTCATCGATCTATTCGCCGCCCGAAACCGCCACGTGAATCGCGGCGCCGCGCAATTCCACGCGATGGTGCCGCACCCGCAGCTCATTCGATATTCCGGCGCCGTCGCGCAGCGAGAACTTGAACGCGTGCAGCGGACATACAACCGCTTCGCGTCCGGTATTGAAGTCGATCCCGACCAAGCCCGCGCCGAGCGGGCCGCCGCGATGCGGGCAGGAGTTATCGAGCGCGAAAATTCGGCCGTCGCGCAACCTGAACAGCGCGATCGCTTTACCGCCAACCGTGAAACATCGTCCCTGCCCCGGCGGAATCGACTCGATCTCCGTCACGAACACGGGCGCGTTTTCGCCTTCCTGGGTTGTCTGCAGGATCATAATAAAAATCCAT
This sequence comes from Candidatus Binataceae bacterium, assembly GCA_030041155.1. GTDB lineage: Bacteria > Desulfobacterota > Binatia > Binatales > Binataceae > JBARDN01. Next base: position 58,511 of record JASHOJ010000194.1, read on the forward strand.
GTTCGACCTTTTAGGGATTGCCGCGTATCGAGGCGGCGCCTTCCACTGCGATCGCCTCCGCGAACTGAGTCGGCTCGAAAGGCGCCGCGCCTTCGCTCCACGGGTCGCGATAAGCGGCGGCCGCGGCCTCGACTTCGCGGTCGAGGCGATCCGCATCGCCATCCGAGTCGTCGATCAGGACCTCGCGCAGGCGCTTGATTCCGACTCTCTCCACGAATGCGTAGCAGCGCTCCGCGTAGCGCGCATTCTCGCGATAGTACTGGATGAAGCGGCCCATGATCTTAAGCGCTTCATCCTGCGATTTGACGGCCGCGAGCAGATCCGCGGCCCGCACCCGCGACCCGGCGGCGCCGCCGACGTGAATCTGCCAGCCGCCTTCGATCGCCACCACGCCGACGTCCTTAACCGTGGCTTCCGCGCAGTTGCGAGCGCATCCGCTGGCCGCAAACTTCATCTTGTGCGGAGTCTCGATTCCCTGGAAACGCTTTTCGATCGCGATACCGAGCCGGGTTGAGTCACCCACTCCGTAGCGGCAGAACTCGACGCCCACGCAGGTCTTGCAGGTGCGAAAAGCCTTGGTGTAGGCATGCCCGCTCGGCATCTTGAGGTCGCGCCAGATCGCTGGCAGATCGCTTTTGCCGACGCCGAGCAGATCGATTCTCTGCCCGCCGGTTATCTTGATCATTCGCGCGTGGTACTTCTCCGCCGCATCCGCGATTCGCCGGAGTTCAGCCGGCGAAGTGACACCGCCGTAGATTCGCGGGATGACCGAGAACGTGCCGTCGTTCTGAATATTGGCGTGAACCCGATCGTTGATGAAGCGCGCGTCGCGCTCATCCACGTAGCCGCGCCCCCATATGGTCTTGAGCAATGACGCGAGACCGGGTTTGCTCTCCGGATCATCCACCCCGATGCCGAGCCGGCTAAGCACCGCGCTTACGCTTCTGAGTTCAAGCCGTTTTATCTCGCGCACCAGCGCGGGCTTGTCGAGCGGCACCGCCTTTACATAGTACGAGGCCGCTGGGTCGGCGCGATCGCTTCCGTACGCCGCCATCATCGCCTCGAGATGCGATTTGCATCCGCCGCATCCGGTGCCCGCCCTGGTGATGGCGCACAGATCGTCAAGCGCGGCTCCCGCGCGGATATGTTCCACCAGCACCGACTTGCGTACCTGATGGCAGGTGCATACCACCGCCGACTCGGCCATCGCCTCGACCGCTGCGTTTGGATCGCCTGCACCAGCGCGGCTGAAGAGCAGCTCGGAATGCCGCCTGGGCAATTCGATTTCGCGCTCGTACGCATCGATAAGCGTGCTCGCGGCGTCGGTGTCGCCAAGCAGGATCGCACCAACTAGCTTGCCGCCGCTCACGACCAGTTTCTTGTAAACTCCGAGTTCAGGCTCGACGTAGCGCGTGACCGTATGCCCCTCGCCACCCATCGCGCGTCCATCGCCTATCGAGACCAGATCCACGCCCATCACCTTGAGCCGAGTCGACAACTTCGATCCGGCATACGCCGCGGCGGGACTGCTGCCGGTCAAGTTATCGGCGAGAACGCGCGCCTGCTCGTATAGCGGCGCGACCAGGCCGTAGACCCGGCCGCGATGCTCCACGCATTCACCCACAGAGTAGATTGCTGGATCCGAGGTGCGCATCCGATCGTCGCAGACGATGCCGCGTTCGACGCGCAGTCCCGCCTCAACGGCGAGACGGACGTTAGGCCGGATACCGCAGCTAATCACGACCATGTCGGTTTCAATCTCGGTTCCGTCTTTGAAGCGCAGCCCCTGGGCGGCGCCATTTCCCAGTACCCGCTCAGTCGCCTTCTCGAACAGGATCTCAAGACCCATCGCTTCCATCGTTCGCGCCAGCAGAGCGGCGGACTCCGGATCGAGTTGCTGCGCCATCAGGTAAGGCATCACCTCAACGACGGTGACTTTCAGGTTGTGGCCCAAAAGGCCGCGCGCCGCTTCCAGACCCAGAAGACCGCCGCCGATCACAGCGGCGCGCCTGCGGCCTTTCGCGTAGGAGGCGATAAGGCGGCAATCATCGATAGTGCGAAACACGAACACGCCCGGCGTCGCGACGTTCGCGATGTCGGGCACCAGCGGCAGGCTGCCAGTCGCGATGATCAGGTAGTCGTAGCTTTGCGCAGCACCGCTTTCAGTGAGGACCAGTTTTCGCGCGCAATCGATCGACGCGATTTTCTCGCCGATGCGAAGGTCGATTTGGCGTTCGGCGAACCACGAAAGCGAATTGAGAAAGATCCCTTCCGGATTCTTCGCGCCGGCCAGCACGTCCGACAGCAGAATCCGGTTGTACACCGCGTAGGGCTCCGCCGCGTACATCGTGATCGCAAACCGCGATGGTGCGCGTGCTTCGATCTCCTCGATCGCGCGCGCGCCCGCCATCCCGCCGCCAATCACAAGTAGCTTTTCCCGCGCGCTCACCAGCTTCGGCACCGTGCTTTGCAAATTGAAAACGCACGCCGCAGCCATTCACGCCACAGCGCCACCACCGTTCAGCAAATGCGATGCCGTCGCGGACTGAGAACACGGCTGGCGAAATAGTTGAAAATAGCCCGAATTCGATTTCAGCTTTGAGACTTGCGCTGCGGCGGGATGCACGATTGATCGGCATCTGCACGCCGCGCAAGCTATCGGCGGACTATTAAATCGACAGCGCGCGGATCGATCATCTGGAGCCGGATGCGGGGCACTGATACGAACTACAGCGCGATGCATTAGAGGTTCTGATGAGACAGCTCAAGGTTTTTGAATCGATCTCGGTTGATGGTTATTTCGCCGATTCGAACGGTGAAATCGATTGGGCGCACGCCGGAAGGGACGACGCCGAATTTGCAAACTGGGTGGGCGGCAACGCGAACTCAGGTGGAGAACTGCTGTTCGGCCGCAAAACATATCAGATGATGGAAGCCTTCTGGCCGACTCCAATGGCCGCCGAGCAAATGCCGGAGGTCGCCAAGGGCATGAACGAGCGCCGCAAGTATGTCGCCTCCAGGACGATCATTCCCGCTTGGAGTAACACGCACTTGTTGCAAGGCGAGCTGTCTAAGGCGGTTCGGGAATTGAAGGATAGCAACGGGCCGGACATCGTGGTCCTGGGTAGCGGAACCGTGGTGGCGCAGCTAATCGACGCAGGGTTGGTGGACAGCTATCAATTCGTCATTATCCCGGTTGCGTTGGGTAGCGGACGCCGCTTGTTCCCCAAAGACTGCAAGCTCCGCCTCGTCGATTCTCGAGTATTCCGATGCGGTAATGTTGCGCTTACCTACGCGGCCTGATGGACGCTTCTTGAGGAATGCTCGAAGCGGCGGAGCACGAGTGCCAGAACGCCGGCTGCTGCCAGGGCGATTGCGAGCACCGCGAGGGCGGCGCTGAAACCGCGCGTGGCTTCGCGAACCAGACCTACCGCATACGGTCCGAAAAATCCGCCCAGATTTCCAACCGAGTTGATCAACGCGATCCCGCACGCCGCCGCGCTGCCGGAGAGAAATTCGGAAGGTACCGCCCAGAATGGGCCGCATGCGCTGAAAATTCCCGCCGCACCGATCGTTATTGCAGCGAGCTCCAGCGCGGGCGTCGGCGCTATCGCCGCGAGCGCAAAACCGGCGGCTCCGGCGAATACCGACAGCGCAACCGCGAGGGCGCGATTACCGGTCCGATCGGAAATTCTGCCCACCCACACCATCGCAATCGCGGCGGCCACGAATGGAATCGCGGCAAGCAGCCCGACCACGAAATCGCCGCTCTGATGAAACCCTTTAATTATCTGCGGCAGCCAGAAACTCACCCCATAAACGCCGAACACGGTGCCGAAATAGATCGCCGCGAGCAGCCATACGCGCGGATCCGCAAAACCCTGCTTCAGATTTAAGGCATGCGGAACGCCGCCGCTGTCGCGCGCCACCGCCTCCGCTATCGCCGCGTGCTCCGGCCCCGAGAGCCACGCCGCCTCGTCCGGTCCGTCAGGCAGGCGCGCCGCGACAACTATCCCGAGCACGATCGCGGGAACGCCTTCGAGTACGAACAGCCACTGCCATCCCGCCAGGCCAAGCGCTCCGTGCATGGTCAGAATCGCGCCGGAGATCGGTCCCGCAACGATTCCCGCGATTGCCGCGGCGGTCATGAACAGCGCGATCGCGCGGGCGCGTTCGTGGGCGGGAAACCAGAATGTCAAATACAAGATGACGCCGGGAAAAAACCCCGCCTCCGCGACGCCCAGCAGAAAGCGCATCAGATAGAAGCTCGCGGCGCCGCGCACCTCCATCATCGCGATCGCCACGATGCCCCACGAAATCATTATCCGCGCGATCCATCGGCGCGCGCCGACTCGCGCCAGAATCAGATTGCTTGGAATCTCAAAGATGAAATATCCGGCGAAGAACAACCCCGCGCCGAAGCCGTACACCGCGTCGGTGAGGCCGAGCGCGCGATTCATCTCCAGCGCGGCGAAGCCGACATTGATTCGATCCACGTAGGCGACGACATAGAGGACAAACAAAAGCGGCAGCAGCCGGCGCCGTGCTTTCGCGAGCGCCGTCGCCTCGGGCGCAATCAGGTTCTTTTCTGGCAGAGCGCTCATTCGTCGGCGCGCATTGTAGCAGCGCGGCGCACGGGTAATTAACCGCTGTTTCAGCACTCTCGGAGGCGCCGTTTGGCTGTCAGAATGTGACCCGCGGCCAACTCGCGGTTAACATTGAAAAGCGGCACAAAAGCGAAAATGCGGTTTAACGGCTTTAGAGCCCTCGAAAATCGCCGGACCGTAAGCAAGGCCACCCAAAGCGTTGCCAACGCTTTCCTGAGCCCGCAAGGGGCCTTTAACGGGCATTCCCGGAGACCATCGATGTCCCGTTTCCTGGTTCGGACCAACCGAATCGCAAAAACGATGGTTTCAGTCCACTTTCTGTCAGCATAAAAACACAGGTTTTCGATTATTGTTCGCCTTGATGCTCACATCTAGTGGACAGAGCCGAGGATTTGGAGAGCCCTGACGCTCGAATTAAAGTGCCTGTGGCGTGCGCTTTTCAGAAAATGAAGCGGCGGGTGTTGATGCTGATGAGAATGCCCATC
>JASHOJ010000195.1 GCA_030041155.1 Candidatus Binataceae bacterium
AGCGCTGGATCCGAACGAGATGCCGCGGCCCGAGAAAGTGCCGCGAGTACCGGCGCCGAGCTGTCGCCGATACTTCCAAGCGCCGCGGCGGCGGCGCGGCGAACGCCCGCCTGCTCATCGGTTTCAAGCAATCCCTTCGCGACCATTGCGGCACACGCGCGATCCGCGGGCGCCTCGGCCAGAATCGCGATTGCCGCGAGGCGCACGTGCATGTCGCGATCGCGGCTTGCCTCGCACGCCGCGCTTAAAATGTCCCTGCGCCCGCAGTCCATGTCACGAAGACAATACAGCGCCATCTTGAGCGTATCGGTCCGATTCCCCGGCCTTCCTTTGACATCGCGCATCAGCGCCAGAAGATCGGATCTAACTCGATTCTGGAATTCGTGCGCGAGCTCAAGAATCAGGTCGTGCGCAGCCCATCGTATGTCTCCGTCATCGCCGCCCAACGCCTCGTAGAGCGGCGGTGCGCACGCCATGTCGAACCCGGGCTGTCCGGCGCAGGCAAGGGCATAGGCCGCGCCGAATCGGCGCTGAGAAAGGGGGTCCGAAAGCGCTTCGCGCAGACTCACGACCATCTGCTCGTCGCGTCGCGCTATCTCACCGGCGGTCTGCGCGGCACGTCGCCGAACGAGCTTATTCTCCGCGCCAATACATCGGATGAGCGCGTCGCGCAGCGCGCGATCGCTGATTTCGGGCCAGTTTCGAGCAAGGTCCTCAAACGCCGCGAGCTGGCGCGCCGCGTCATCGGAATCAAGCGCGATTGCGATTTGATCGGCACCGAGATCCGTTTTCATGTGGCACCCGCGACCAGACGCGCCAGATTTGAGAGGTCAAGACCAAGGATGAAATTCTCCGAGCGCCCGTACGTCTCGTTAATCGCGCGCGAGATGGATGCGAAATCGAAATGCGCGCCTTTAAGCGCCGCCTCGAGTTCGGCGAGTCCGGATGAATTGGCGATGAGATCGCCGCCGAGCCGCAGGCGCGCGATATTGAACTCTTCATTTACCAGTACCTGGGCGTCGACCGTACCGATTTGCCCCGATGTCCGGTTGCGTCGATTGAAAATGGCCGGTGGACGCGGCGAGATCGGCCATCCGTCAGCTTCAAGGATCGCGGAACGCCGAGCGGCCTGGGCTTGTTCTTCCGCGGTTAGCTTGCGGGCGTTAAGTCCGCCCGCGAATTCGCCATAACCCGCGCAGATCGCGGCGACAAGGTCGTCGAAACCGACATCGCGGTCAAGCTCACGCACCAGCTTGGTGGCGTTGCTTGCATCATACATCGGTGAGGTTAGGGCGCCGCCCGGATCGAACCGGTCCAGCTCATGAATCAGGTCTTCCATCCCGCGGTTTACCGCCAGCGATGCCTCGAAAAGCATCGCGCCTCGCGAGGTAATTTCGAGCGAGCACATCGCAAGCTCCCGTCCGCGCGCTGTCACGGCGTCGCGGCCGGGATAAAAGCAATCGCATCCGAGCGAGCGCAGCGCGGCCAGCAATCCACGGATGTGGCGGTTCATGAGCTGTTCCGGAGCTATGTGAGCGTCGCGCTCGGCGAGCAACGCGGTGCGAGAAGCAAGCACCAGCGCGATAGAAACCCATCCCTGACCTGCGCCGACAATTCGGCCGCCAGTCAGCCGGCGGGAAACCGCGACGCTGCCCGATGATTCGGCAGGGGCATCGTAAAAGTGGTAGCGGCCGAGGGAGACGAATTTTCCTGGCGAGCCGAAAACGACAAGAGTCGGCGCGATACGGCGGTCGGCGGCCGCGTCAAGCAGATATAGTTCCAATCCGATTATCTGGTGCGGCGCCGCCGAGGGCAGAACGATCGCGTCGAGGATGCTCACGGATTTGATCGTATGCGCGTGGAAGTCGGGGTGACAAGGACAACATTATGCGCTGGCGCGGCGCCAGCGCCGAACGCTAATGCCTTTTATTTGCTCTCATTAATGTTCTTCGCCGAACAGGAAGATTGAGAGCGCAATCAGTGAGAAGGTGAAATTAGGCAGCCAGGCGCCGACCCACGCCGGCATCATCCCCGACCTGCCCAGCGACGAGGTGATGCCGAATGCGAGCCAATAGCTGAAGCCGATAGCTATCGCCAGGCCGAAGCTCCGCCCGAGACTCAAGTTGCGTGGCAGGGGGTCGAGACTCAGCGCCATCCCAAGCGCGACCATGATGATGCAGGAAACCGGGATGGCGTATTTGAGATCGCGATCGACAACGTAACCGCCGGGGTCGAGCCCCTTGCGCCTCAGCGAAGCTATGTACTCGTTCAGCTCCCAGAGGCTGTATTCTTCGGGATCGAGCCTCAGAATTTCGAAATCGGCGGGCTTCAGGCCAACGTGGAACCGGTGCGCTTCAACCGGCGTAACCGAGCCGCCGGGACCGACATCGTAAGTCTTGAGATCGAGCGGAATCCATCGTTTGCCGTTCCATCGGGCGCTGTTCGCATGGACGATACTGGTGACATCGAAGTCGCGATTCACCTTGTAGACGGTGACCCCCGAGAGTACTCGTCGGTGCTTGTCGTATGCCTCCGCGGAGGCGAATCCGCCCCGAAGCCGCACCCAGATTCTTTTGTCGGCAAGAACTCCCTCAAGCTGCCGCTTTTTGAGTTCCACGTGGTAAAGGTAGGTCGCCCCTCGAGTTGCGGCGGGCACCACCGTTTCGCTGAGGGTGAAATGGAACGCGGAAATCAGCGCCGCGATTACCAGCACCGGAACCGCCATTTCGAGCCGAGAGATTCCCAATTGCTGGCACGCGAGAACCTCGCCGGAGCGGTTCAAAATCGCGAACCCGAGCAGCACTCCCGCCAGACAGGCGACCGGCGTGATTTGCGAGACGATCAGCGGAATTTTGAGCGCGAAGTATTCGAGCCCGATAATCCCCAGCCCGCCGTAGCGGATCAGGTCGTTGAACCGATCGAACATGTCGCCGAGCAGATACGCTGCGGTAAAAGCTGCCACGCAGACCAGGAATGGGCCGAGAAACTGGCCCGCCAGAAACTTGTCCATCACGGGCGACAGGCGCGGACGCGTGTTCATGCTGCCTGCCGGCTCTTTTCGTAGCGCTCGACGAAATCCCACAGGATATCGCCGGGGCCGCGGCCCTGATTACCCTTATCCTGCGCCGCGCGGATGAACAGCCACAGCGCGAGCGCCAGGAACACCAGGTTGGGCAGGCTCATGGCCACGAATGCGTTCAGGATGGCACGTTCAGCCAGCGTTCTGCCGACGCGCATCAGCGCGTAGTAGAGGAAGAACAGCGCTACCGCGACCCCGAAGCGCTCCGAATGACCGCCGCGCGCCGGCTTCAGCCCAAGCGAAACGCCGACCAGCGCAAACAGGAGGGTGGCGATAGGAACCGTGTACTTGGCGGCCAGCTCGGTCTCCGCTTCGTAATCGGGCTTGCCATGGTTGCGCGCCGACGCGATCAGTTGCTTGAGCGCGGGGTAGGAGAGCTCGTCTGGATCGCGCCACTGGGTCGACGGGCCTTCGCGAGGACGGATCGTAAGGTCATAAACGCGAAAGCTTGTGACGTGACTCTGATCGGTGCGAGGCTCCGCGCCGAAAATGGAGCCGTTATAGAGCCGCAGCGTGCTGCCGCCGTTCTTCTCATCCGGGAGCACGATTCCGCGCGTCGCGATTATGGTGTTCGCCTGTTTGGGGTCGCGAGAATCAGCGATCAAGACGCCGTGGAGACTGTCGTCCTCGTCGGAAATCTTATCGACGTAGATCATGATCCCCGGCAAGTCATCGTTGAAGATTTTCTCTTTGAGGCCGGCGGCGGCCTTGGTCCGGGTCAGATAATAGAGTTCGTCCTGCAGACGCGAATTCGCCCACGGCCTGACTGAGAAAGCGAACCATGAGGCGACGACGTATACCACCAGCGCCACCGCCATCACCGGGACTGTCAAGCGGTAGAGGCTTATGCCGCTGGCCCGCGCCGCGGTCATCTCCTGATCGCTCGACATCCTGCCGAACCCCAGCAGCACGCCAAGCAGCACCGCCATTCCGAGGGTCAACTCCAGGAATGCCGGCAGGATATAACCGATCATCTCCAAGACCTGTTTGATACTGACCCCGTGATTCACCACCATCTCGGTCAGCTTGAGCAGCCGCGCCGTGACCAGCGCGAAGGTCAGGAGTCCGACGCCCATCGCAAACGGCGCCAAGACTTCGCGCGCGACGTAGCGATCCATGATCGTGATTTTTGGGATACTGAACCTCAAAGGTTTGCCCGGCGCAAATTCGGTCAAATGTACCTCAAGCTTAAAGGTTGCCGCCATCCGGTTGAACCGATTTATCCTGCCCCGCACTGGAATTGGATCGGGGCTATCGCCAAAATTCCTGGTCAGCCGCGCCCTCATAGGGTCCGCCGGACACGGTCTGTAGGATGAGACGGTTTCGAAAAAATCGCGATACGCCCAGGACGAACGAGGAAAGTCGCGACACTCGGCGCGAGCGCCAGCGGCATTATCAGGCGGGTCAAGATCGCAATCGGGGAAACCGTCACGAAGACAATCAGGCCGAGATTGTGTTCGGCGTCGAGCCGATACGCGAGCTTGTTGCCGCGGCGCCCGCTTTGGTCAGGGTTCTGTATGTGCGCGCGGGCGACGAGCGCCGCTTCGAGACCGAGATAGGCCGCGCCCGTGCCGCGGGCGCTCGCATCGAGAATGTCCAGCCTGAGATGCTGTCCCGATTAGCGGGAAGCGACGCGCGGCACCAGGGAATAATCGCCGCGATCCGAGAATATCCATATGTTGCCTTCGAGAATCTGATTGCCGAAGGACACGACCCGCTGATCGTCGCCGACGGTGTGACTGACCCGAGGAATCTCGGAGCGCTGATACGATCGGCCGAGGGCGCCGGCGCCAGAGCAATTGTGATTGGGCGCGATCGATCGGCTGGGATTACTCCGGTCGTGATTAAAACTTCGGCGGGAGCGTGGGTTCATATGAAGATCGCGCGATGTGGCAACGTCGCGCGAGCGCTCGAAGAGCTTAAGCAGGCCGGCTATTGGATCGTGGCGCTGGCGCCGGGCGGCGCCACTTCGCTCTATAATCTGGACGCGAGCCGCAAGCTCGCGATCGTGTTCGGCTCGGAAGGCGCAGGAGTGCGCGAGATCATCCGAAAAACCGCGGATTTCGTGGTATCGATACCGATGCGGGGGCGAGTCGAGTCGCTAAACGTGTCCGTTGCCGCGGCGGTCGCGTTGTTTGAGATCGCTCGCCGCCGAGAGGCGCACTAACCGATAGGTCAGGGTGGCGTGCGTCGTTCAGGACGTTGGAGTCCTCGGTTGAACCTTGACTATATGGTAAAGTCCTAATAGTTTTCGACATTTAACGATTGTTGGCCGATGTAGCTCAATGGTAGAGCAACTGACTTGTAATCAGTAGGTTGCGAGTTCAATTCTCGCCATCGGCTCAGAAGGCCAAACTTGCGCGTGTTACGAGAAGGAAGGCCCAGCGGAGAGGTTCCCGAGTGGCCAAAGGGAGCAGACTGTAAATCTGCCGGCTTATGCCTTCGGAGGTTCGAATCCTCCCCTCTCCACCAGTTATGCTTGAAGCGGTGCGGCGGGAGATCGGGATTGGCAGGAGAGCGGGAATAGCTCAGTTGGTAGAGCGCGAGCCTTCCAAGCTCGGGGTCGCGGGTTCGAGTCCCGTTTCCCGCTCCAGATAAAGGCAGCTCGCTGCCGCAGAGGAGATTTTTAACGGGGTCGGGTTTGAATTTTCGGCCCATGTAGCTCAGTCGGCAGAGCACTTCCTTGGTAAGGAAGAGGTCACGGGTTCGATTCCCGTCGTGGGCTCCATTAGAACGGTTTCGCGCGTCGCGCGAGGAAGAATCATGGCAGCAGTAAGGGAGCTAATCGGACTTGCGTGTGACGGATGCAAGCGCCGCAATTACATGACAACTAAGAATCGCAAAAAGCAGACGGACAAGTTCGCGATCAAGAAATTCTGTCCGAGCTGCCGCACCCACACCCTGCACAAGGAAACCAAGGTAAGCTAGCCTTGATAGCGGCCGCTTCAGAGGGTCCGGATGGTGCCGGAACACGGGTCAGTAGCTCCAATTGGCAGAGCATCGGACTCCAAATCCGAGGGTTCCAGGTTCGATCCCTGGCTGGCCCGCCATTTTCCATCGGCTCTTGTATGGTGATTGAAAAATGGATAGTCTGAAAAGTTACCTCAACCAGGGCATCAGTTTTGTTCAGGAAGCCTGGAGCGAGCTGTCAAAGGTCCACTACCCCTCGCCCAAGGAGACGATGCAGGCGACGATCGTGGTTATCGCTCTAACCTTCGTGATGGCGATCTGGCTGGGGTTGATTGATCTGGGTGCGACACGCGTGGTGAAGGCTCTATTAAGCTGACCACGGTGACTTGATTGG
>JASHOJ010000196.1 GCA_030041155.1 Candidatus Binataceae bacterium
CGGCGCCTGGTTGGCAGCGTGCGCGTCACGAATCTCAAGGTCCTCGACCTGACAGACAGCCGCGTACGCGAGTCATGGGGCGTTTCCGAACGAGACCTGACAGCCGATGATCTGACCAAATGTCAGAAACTCGCGGAACGAGCTTGCCGAGCTGGATATGACGGGATCCTCGCACCATCCGCGGCGCTTGAGCGCCAGCGGACGCTGGCTGTTTTCGCGTCGGCAATCGGAAAGCTGACGGAGGAGTTGTCACGCGTCCGCCACGCGCCAGCGCGGATGCACAAGTTCTCGGTCCATGTTCGGCTCGGACCTAGGTACAGAGGTTGAATGGTACCCTGACCAGGCGATTGCTGCGAAGAGCGCGACTGCACCATGTAACCGGACGAGATCAGGATGCAACGGGATTCCTCGCGCGCCGGTCAACTCAGCCGCGCGGGAATGACAATTTAGTTCTCTCGGCGTGCAATGGTGCGTCGCGTGAGCACTTGTGAAATTCCTCTCCCGCGGTTTGTTGCGGGGGAGGACTAAGGAGGGGGTGTCTGCGATTTCTGAATCCTCTCCCCACGATGGGGAGAGGTCGCGCGCAGCGCCGGGTGAGGGACCATAACTGACGGAATCTTAAGCAAGAAACCTCGTGAAAAGGCCGGCAAGGGCCTTCCTTAACCTTCCCGCGCAAGGATTACACGCGGCCGGAATTCCTCGCACGCCAGACAACTCAGACGCGCGGGAAGGACAAACGCATTTGGGCGCGAGCGACGAGCGTGGCAAGGATCGGCAAAGTCATCACCGAATCCAGCTCATTGGCAGTCCGCCGAGAAGCCGATTTTTCTATCGCATTAAGGATAAGTAATCGCGAAATCAGGATTCCTAATTTTCGCGCGACGCTTCGCCCTTATTCCTCGGTCCAAATTCCAGGATTACGCGGTTCGCGATCGGATTCGGGCCGCTAATTCCAAATTAAGGAACGTTTATCCCTCATGCCAGAAGTTTGAATTTGCCGCGCTTTGCCGCTTACCCCACAATGCGTGCATGGGTTTTGTTTCCGGTTAGGAGGTGCCTTAGATGGCAAGAAGTCTATTTGGCAGAACGGCTCTGTATGCGAGCGTGGCCGTGCTCGCGATGGGGCTGTTTGTGGCGTCGGCGTCGGCGGGAGTGAAGCCCGGCGACGTGATCACGCCCCAGAATTCATACAAAGTGAAGGATATCGTCTCGCCCGGGGTCTACTACATGGTCAATCACGGGATGCAGATGGATATCGTGCCGACCACCCGTATCGATTGGCCGCCGCCCTACCGGGACGCGACCGAAAAGTATTCCTCGCAGGTGCGTCTGACCAGCGACCATCGTTCGCTTATCGGATACGTCGCGGGGCAGCCCTTTCCGCTGATCGATACCAACGATCCTTACATTGCGCAGAAGGTGATGTGGAACAACGTGTTCCGCCCGATCACCTCCGACGATTACGACCTGCGCTTCTACGACTGCACCATCCAGTACATCCGCCCCGGCCAGTCGCAGCACGTGATCAATGATATCTGGGTCGGCCATTATGCCGGCTATTCGCTGGTCGGACGCACCGAGGTCGAACCGATTCCGACCGACCCCGACTTCAAGGTGACCAATCGCCTGTGGGTTTTCGCGCTCTATCCGATTCTTGCCCCCGCCGACGCATATGGCCAAGGCCTGATTCGCTACCGCTATGCCAATCCGGAGCGCGGCGACGATTCGTGGGACTGGAACCCGGGCACGCGGCGCGTACGGCGCCTCAACGAGGCGATCCTGAGTTCCGCCACCGGAACCCAGACCTTCGATCCGGATCACTACTCCGGGTTTAATGCCAAGACCGAGTTCTACGACTACAAGTTCCTTGGCGAGAAGGAAATGCTGATGTCCGTGCATGCCAAGCATTCGCCCGAGGTCACCTGCCCGACCGACGGCGGCGCCACTGCATGCCCCGAGGCATGGGAGATGCGCCACGTCTATGTGGTTCAGGCCACCCCGCGGCGCGGAATCGGCCAGGCTAACGGCGCGCTCGACAAGAGCTCTATTATCTATATCGATAGCGAAGTGTGGTTCGATCCGATCGTCGATACTTACGATCGGCAAGGCCAGCTCTGGCGCTCGAACATCTACTGGCTGGCCTATCGCGACCGTCCGGTTCCCGACGCGCGGGTTGCGATCTATCCGTTCAAGCGCGAGTTCGTGGTCGGCGCGAGCCGTATCGACATGCAGGGCGGCATTTCCACGATGTGCTATCTGCCCGGCCAGCATACGCCGGAGCGCGAATGCTGGTACATCAACATGGGCGCCGTTGACAAGGATTTCTGCACCGTCAAGGCGATGGTCGCGGCGGCTCCTTGAGCACTTGGCAGGGTAGCTAACTCCTCGGCGTCCGCGGACGCCGCATCACCGCGCGGGAGGTGGGCAGTAGTCGAATCCGCCTACCTCCCGCGTTCTTTTTGACCCTCTTGATACATTTTGTGTTGGCTGCTAAGTCAGTTTGTAGGATTATGCCGAATAAAGCCGAGGAAAGCATCGCTCGGGGGTTCATAGACGATCTTTGAAGGCATAGCAGGGCAGGGAGGTGTCATCATGTTAAAGCGTAAGCGGGGACACGCGCTTTGGGCGGTGGTTGCCTGTCTCGCGTTCATCGCGGTCGGCGCGACGGGAGCCGGCGCCGACGTGCGGCCGGGGGATGTAGTCGGCGCGCAGAACGCGTCGAAGGTCCGAGCGCTGGTGTCGCCCGGAGTTTACTATGCGGTCGTCCACGGTATGCGGATGGATATCGTGCCGACCACCCGGATCGAGTGGCCGCCGCCGTATCGCGAAGCGACCGAAAAATATTCGGGCCAGGTGCGGCTCAGCGAAGACCATCGTTCGGTGGTGGGCTACGTGGCGGGACAGCCTTTTCCGCTGATCGATCCGAACGACCCGGATATCGCGGTCAAGCTGATATGGAACAACGTGTTCCGCCCGATCAGCACCGATGACTACGACCTTCGCTTCTATGATTGCCAGACCGAATACGTCCGTCCGGGACAGGACCAGACCATTATCAACGATATCGAAGTCGGCCATTACGCCGGCTACGATCTTATCGGGCGCACCGAAGTCGATCCGATTCCAATCGATCCGGATTACCGAATCACCGGCCGGATGTGGCTGTTCGCGCTGTACCCGATTCTGGCGCCGGAGGATTCGCGCGGCCAGGGGCTCATCAGGTGGCGCTACGCCGATCCGAACAAAGGCGACGACAGTTGGGATTGGAACCCGGGCGACCGCCGCGTGCGCCGTCTGAACGAAGCGATGATGAGCTCGGCGACCGGAACCCAGACCTATGACCCTGACCATTATTCAGGATTCAATCCGAAGACCGAGCAGTACACCTACAAGTTCCTCGGGATGCGCTCGATGCTGGCGAGCGTTCATGCGGCGCACTCGCCCGAGATGACCTGCCCTTACGACGGCGGTGCGACGGCATGCCCGGAAGATTGGGAAGTGCGCCGGATGTACATCGTTGACGCGATTCCGCGCCGCGACCGCAAGGACGCGCCGTCGGTGCTCGATCGCGACACGGTGGTCTATCTGGATGCGGAGGCGTGGTTCGAACCATACATCGACACCTACGATCGCAAGGGACAATTGTGGCGTGCGCACATCTATTGGCTGACCTATCGCGACCGCCCGGTTCCTGACGCGCGGGTTGCGATCTATCCGTTCCAGCGCGAGTTCGTGATCGGCGCCGCGGCTATCGATGTGCAGGGCAACATCTCCACGATGTGCTATCTGCCGGGTCAGCACACGCCGGAGCGCGAATGCTGGTACATCAACATGGGGGCGGTGAACAAGGATTTCTGCACCGTCAAGGCGATGGTTGCGGCAGCGCCATGAGTTGATGTGAGCCAGTAACCTGGCCGATCGGTTAAGTATCGAACGCTGCCAAAACAAAGTGCTAAATCGGCGCGAATCATTGGATTCGCGCCGATTTTTTTGTGTAGGTTTCGTTGAAATTAATATTTGACTCCGCAGCTATTAGTTTTGTTCATGTCAAGATGAAAATTATAGACCTTTAGCATTCGATCCAACGGCGCTATGAGACAAGAAGTCTCAATTCGGATGGAGGTGTTTTTCGGATGCTAACGCATTTGTGGGCGAGAGTGTCGCTCGGCATCATCGCGACTCTGGGGATCGCGGTTGCTCTGCCGGCGATATCGAGTGCCGCAGTCAAGCCGGGGGACGTCATCACCCCCGAAAATGCGGCGAAAGTAAGACAAATCGTCACCCCCGGCGTGTACTACATGGTGACGCGCGGGATGCAGATGGATATTGTGCCAACGACGCGTATTGATTGGCCGCCCCCATATCGGGACGCGACCGAGAAATATTCGGCGCAGGTGCGCTTATCCCCCGACCATCGCTCGCTCGTAGGCTACGTCGCCGGTCAACCGTTCCCGCTGATCGATTCCAATGACCCATATGTGGCGGAAAAGATCATGTGGAACAATGTCTACCGTCCGATCCAGTCGGACGACTACGACCTGCGCTTTTTCGATTGCGAGGTTCAGTACATCCGCCCGGGCAAAAGCCACCGGATTCTCAATGATATCTGGGTCGGCCATTATGCCGGCTACTCCGAGGTCGGACGCACCGAAGTCGAGCCGATTCCGACCGATCCGGACTTCAAGGTGACGGGACGGCTCTGGCTGTTCGCCCTGTATCCGATTCTTGCGCCTGCGGACGCATACGGCGAAGGCCTGATTCGCTATCGTTACGCCGATCCGAACAAGGGCGACGACTCATGGGATTGGAATCCGGGCACCCGGCGCGTTCGGCGGCTCAACGAGGCGATTCTGAGCTCCGCGACCGGAACTCAGCAATTCGACCCCGATCATTACTCGGGCTTTAATCCCAAAACGGAGTTTTACAATTATAAATTCCTGGGCGAGAAAGACATGCTGATGTGCGTGCATGCGAAGTATTCGCCCGAGGTCACCTGCCCGACCGATGGCGGTGCTTCCGCCTGCCCGGAAAACTGGGAGATGCGCCACGTATACATTGTCCAGGCAAACCCGCGGCGCGGAGTTGGCGAGGCTAACGGCGCGCTTGACAAGGACACGATCGTCTATATCGACAGCGAAGTCTGGTTCGACCCTCTGGTGGACACCTACGATCGGCAGGGGCAGCTCTGGCGCTCTAATATCTATTGGCTGGCCTATCGCGATCGTCCGGTGCCGGACGCGCGGGTAGCGATCTATCCGTTCAAGCGCGAGTTCGTGGTTGGCGCGGATCGGGTGGATATGGAAGGCGGAATCTCCACCATGTGCTATCTGCCGGGTCAGCATACGCCGGAGCGCGAATGTTGGTACATCAACATGGGCGCGGTCGACAAGGATTTCTGCAGCGTCCGCGCGATGGTGGCGGCGGCGCCGTAAGCATCATCAGCTCAGGTGATTTGAACAACTGACGGCGCGGAGCTTTCAGACTCCGCGCCGCTTTTGTTTCGCCGCTCTTTCGCTTTCCGGCGCCTTTTCGCCGTTTCTACGTCTGAAAACTTGATGCGCAAGCGTCAACCGGGCGCTTGACTTCGCGTGGACGCGTTTTGACCGATGGTCATGGTCTCAGAACCGGCCCGGGAAGGGCCCTGGAAGCCTCAGGAAAGCGTTGGCAACGCTTTTCCCGTCCACATTTTACCACCCGACCTCCTGGAATGGCTCCACGGGCCTCTAATCGCGATTGTTCCGGAACCCTTCGGTCAGGGGTTCGGGCCTAATCCGGTTTGTCGAGGAGCGCGCGGGCGTCTGCAAGGTCGGGAGTATCGAAACCTTCGGTGAACAAACTGTAGCAATCAGCGAGCATTTTGCACCCCTGCGCGCGGCGATCAGTATTTTCCAGCAGCCGCGCCATCGAGGTCGTCGCGCGCAGCTTGAACGAAAGCGATCCCTGCCGCTCAGCCAGGTCGATCGCACGGCGAAAGAGGCTCTTGGCGGCGCGAGTCGATTCGGGATTTCGGATACACGCAAGTTCGCCCGAGAGCCGCAACCGCTCGGCCTCGACAAATCCAATTCCGTCGCGCTGTGCGATCAATTCAG
>JASHOJ010000197.1 GCA_030041155.1 Candidatus Binataceae bacterium
TCGCGCACGGGCGCGTGATTTCTCAAGGCTCGCAGCCGCGCCCTTGCGCAAATAATCTTGGAGCGATGGAACGGAGCATCTATGAATTCCCGCAAATCTTCCGCCGCGTGCATAAGGAGCAACCATACGAGATCGGCGAGGAAGTTCGCTTCCTGCGCAAGGTATGGCAGCGGCACGCAATCTGTCCGGTAAGGCGCGCCCTCGATATCGCGTGCGGTAACTCTCCTCACGGGCAGATTCTCGCGCGCGGCGGAATTTCCGTCGTCGGCATCGATCGATCCGCCACGATGATAGCGGCGGGGCGCCGCGAGTCGCGCGGCCTGAAAAACCTTGCCTTTTACCGCCGGCCTATAGATCGTTTCACGATTCCGAAGCGCCCGTTCGACGCGGCGTTTTTCATGTCCGAGACATTTCCTGTGCTGACCGAAAATTCCGCAATCCTCGATCACCTGAGATCGGTCGCGCGGCTGCTGCGCCGCGGCGCGCTCTACATCATCGATGTCGATCGCCAGGATGGTATTCGATCGGTGCGCGCCCGCAAGACCTGGCCTGATCGCACGCTCAGAATCGGCGAGGCCACAGTCCATGTGCGCGCGCAGAATCTGCCGATGCCGTGGCATTCGGGAGTGCATTCGATTTTCGAGCTCCAATGCGACATCGAGTTTCCCGATCGCAGGGTAAAGACACGCGACCTCGTGCCGATTCGCTATACGCTGCCATGCACCCTCGATCTACTCGCCACCGCGTCCCGAGTCTTCCAGATGGAGGCGGCGTATGCCGACCTGTCGTTCGACACCTCGATGGACGACTGCGAACGCCGATGGTGGGGAGTCCTCAGGCGGCTCTGAACTAGCGCGTATTGCGCAAATGATCGATCATGTCGAGCGCGAGCGCGTTCCATGCGCCGTCGAATTCGAGAATCTGGATCGATCCAAGCTCGACCGCCGGCTGCTGTCCCGCGAGTAGTTTTACGATCGTCCGGATCACGCCGCGATGCGCGACCAGGAGTGCGCGTCCAGCCGCGGATTCGGGCCGCCATAGCTCGAGCACCATCGCGGCGCCGCGCTCCACGCGCGCGGTGAAAATCGCGCGGCTCTCGCCGCCGGGATAAGTGTATGCGTCGGAGAGCGGGTCGCGCCGCCACGCTTCGTATTCGGTGGGAAAGCGGTCGCGAATTTCGTTCAGGGTGAGGCCCTCGAACGCGCCGAAGTGGACCTCCTCGAACTCCTTGAATGTGACGATACGCGCGTCGGCGCCCGCGATAATCGACGCGCTCTCGCTGGCGCGCGACAGCGGGCTTGCGAATACATGCGTAAAGCCGTGCCCGCCGCGATTTGCGATTGCGCGGCGCGCCGCCCGCATCTGCGCACGCCCCAGCTCAGAGAGCGCGACGTCATTGCGGCCGTGATAGCGGATGCTCGACTCGCCGACCGTCTCTCCGTGCCGCACCATCACCAGCTCGGCGTTCCGGCCGGATCGCGCGTTCATTGAACGTTGCCGGTCGGCAAGCTGACCGCCGTTTTCACGGAACCTGCTCGTCAACCGGATTCATGACGAGTCCGGTCAACAGCTTCGGATAGAAGTAGGTCGATTTTTCCGGCATCGTCGCGTCCGCATCGCTGACCCGCTCGACATCGGAGATTGTTGGCGCATTCATCAGGAACGCGCCGTCCGCCGCGCCATTTGCGACCTTATCGAGCGCGGCGCCGGCGTCAATCGTGTACTCGATTCCACCGCCGCCCTTTCTGATTTCAGCCGGTTTGAGCGAGAAAATCCGATCGAAGATCAGCGCGTGCAAAATCGCCACGTCCAAATCGCGAACTTCCGCCGGTGTGTCGGGAAGTGCGTCGGCTATCGCGTCGCGATCGCGCAGCCTGAGCAGATAGAAATTCGAATCTCCGCGCAGCGCGACCAGCAGCGTACCGCGGCCGCCTGCCGCAAGCCGCTCGCAGGCTCGTTCGCGATTTTCGATCGTCTCGACCGTAAAAGCTTTGCGCGCCTGTTCAAGGAACGATGCGCGCGCCTCGGGGCGCAGCAGCTGAACGACGCGGTGGGTCGGCAGAATCACCAGTCCAGGATCGCCACACGCTACCAGCGTCATCATCGTATAGTCAAAACCCGCGCCGTCGCCGCTTGCCGCGGCGCGTCGCTCGCGCTGATAGTTGAGCGCGGTTTCATAGCGATGGTGTCCGTCGGCGATCAGGATGCGCGGAGGGTCGAATTCCCGCTGCACGATCGCAATCTCGGCCGCGGCCTCGATCGCGCGCAGCTCGTTGCGAATTCCCAGCTCGTCGGTGAATTCCAGGAGTGGCGTCCGCGCGCCAACCTCGTCGCGCAATCGGTCGAGCGCCGGATGCTCGCCCGAGTAGAGGCCGAAAATCGAGCTTACGTTGGTGCGAATCGCGCGCAGAAGGTCCAGCCGGTCCTGCTTGGCGGCGGGGAACGTCTTCTCGTGCGGCAGAATTCGTCCGCGGCCGAATTTCTCCAGGCGAATTCGCACGATAAATCCGATTCGCGAGTGCCGATATCCACGCGCCTCGAACTTCTGCGTGTAATGAAAAATTGCAGGTCTTGGCGCGCGGCGCAGAACTCCGGTCTGGCTCCATTCGCGTATCGTTGCCTGCGCCTCGGCGTAGCGGTTCGAATCGCGTCCGAGTTCGAGCCGCACGATGTTAAAAGGACTGCGCCGATAGAGAGCATCCTGCCGCGCCGGACCGATAAGATCGTATGGCGGCGCGACGACTTGCGCGAGATCGCCGGCGATCGTCCGGTCATACATCAGCGCGCGAAACGGCTCGATTCGTGCACCGCTCATTTCCGAATCCGATCCGAGAGCGCCGCTTCGATCTCGCCCGCGCCGATTGCGCCCGCTCGCGCGACTTTCCATCCGCGCTCATCGATCTCGACCACCGTAGACGGCGCCGGCGCGTCAAGCGTCCCTCCGTCCAGGTACACCGCGATGCCGCTTCCCAGCGCCGCGCGCGCCACGGCCACCGTCCGCGCCGGAGGCTCGCCGGCAAGATTCGCGCTGGTGGCGGTGATCGGATGGCCGAAGTTCCACGCCAGCGCGGTGGCTATTGGATGCGGTGATACGCGCACGCCCACGCCACCACCCGGCCCAACCAGCTCAGGGGCGAGGCCGTCGCGCGCCGGCAACACCAGCGTAAGCGGCCCCGGCCAGAAGCGATCCGCCAGCCGGCGAGCCGCGGGCGTCACTTCGCGCGCAAGCGCGAGCGCCGACTCGGCGTCAGCCGCGATAAGCGCGACCGGCTTGTCCGGCTCGCGCTGCTTGAGCGCGAACAGATTCTCAAGCGCCCTCGGCGAGAATGGATCCGTGGCGATACCGTAAAACGTCTCGGTCGGATACACGATCAACTCGCAGGCTCTGAGCGCCGCTACCGCTGCCTCAATTTCCGGTGCGCTGTGACAGGTTGACTGATCAATTGGCTCGACTGACAAGAGGTAAAGTGCTCCTTTAGATTTACAATCAGATGGTTTCCGGGCTTCTGACCAGCGCGCGCCGTGCTATATCGGTGCGCATCTGTTTGCCCTCGAAGTCGATCAGCGCCGCGGCCTCATAGGCGGCCTCGACCGCCGCCGGCAACACCGGCGCGCTGGCGGTCACCGCCAGCACTCGTCCGCCGGCGGTTACGATTTTTCCGTCCTTGAGCGCGGTTCCGGCGTGAAAAACCTTGACCCGGATTTTTTTCATCGCCCATTTTACCTTCAGCTCCGACGGCGTGTCGCCCTCCACTTTCTCCAGCCCGAAGATGGGCACGCCTTTGCGGTATTCGCCGGGATACCCGTCCGACGCCAGTATCACCGTCACCGCCGATCGCGGCGAGAGCGCGACATTCGCGTTCATCACCTGGCCCTCGACCGCCGCCAGAAGCGTTTGCGCCAAGTCGCCGTCGAATCTCATCATTAGCGGCTCGCATTCGGGATCACCGAAGCGCGCGTTGAATTCGACGACTTTGATATCGGTGCCATCGACCATCAAACCCGCGTACAGCAGGCCCTTGAACGGAGTTCCGCGGGCCTTCATCGCGGCCACCGTCGGGACGATGATCTCTCTCATCGCGCGCGCCTCGACGTCGGTCGCGAACTGAGGCAGCGGCGAGTACGCGCCCATCCCGCCGGTGTTAGGACCCACGTCGCCATCGTGGATTCGCTTGTGGTCCTGAAACAGCCCGAACGGCACCGCATCGGTTCCATCGCACAGCGCGAACAGCGTGACTTCCTCGCCGGCGAGAAATTTTTCGATCACGATACGCGCGCCCGACTCGCCGAAGCGCTTGCGCTCCAGCGCATCCACGATCGCCGCGTCGGCGATCGCGATGTCGGCGCATACCGTCACGCCTTTGCCGAGCGCAAGACCGTCGGCTTTGACGACGATCGGCACACCATGCTCGCGGACATATTTTCGCGCCGCTTCCACCTCCGTGAATATCGCGGACTCGGCGGTCGGCACGCCCGCCGATCGCATCACTTCCTTGGCAAACCATTTGCTGGCTTCAAGTTGCGCGGCGGCGCGAGTCGGACCGAAAATCTTAAGCCCCGCGTCCTGGAACTGATCGACGATGCCCGCGGCCAGCGGATCGTCCGGCCCAACGACAGTCAAATCGATCGCGTTCTTCTTCGCGAAATCGATCAGCGCGGAAGCATCCGACATCGCGATCGGAACTGTATTCGCGATCTGCGCGATTCCGGGATTTCCCGGCGCGCAGAAAAGCCCCCACACGCTTTGGCTCTGATGGAGCCGCCAGCACAGCGCGTGCTCGCGGGCGCCGCTGCCGATGACCAGAATCTTCATGAACACCTGCCGCCGGCGGATGATGCCGCCCCAGTCTAGTGGCGAAAGTGGCGAACTCCGGTGAACGTCATCGCCAGGTGATACTTGTCCGCCGCGGCTATTACTTCATCGTCGCGCGTCGAACCGCCCGGTTGTGCGATCGCGGTCGCTCCCGCCTCGGCCGCAAGCGTGGGGCCGTCGGGGAACGGAAACAGCGCTTCGGAGACCAGCACCGATCCTTCAAGCGATACTTTAAGTCTGGCGGCCTTTTCCCGCGCCGCGTAAACCGGATCGATTCGCGAGGTGGCGCCTCCGCCGACCGCCAGCGTCCGATCCTCCGCGACAAACGCGATCGCGTTGGATTTGACGTGCTTCACGACCTTAATTCCGAATTCGAGCGCGCGCAGCTCGGCCTCGGTCGGCTGCCTTTTGGTGACTACCTTTCCCTGGCGCGGATCCTCGATCGAGAGATCGGGCGTCTGCACCAAAAGACCGCCGACAACTTTCTTCAGGTCGAATTCCTGGCGCGCAACCGCCTCCGGATGAAACCGCATCAGGCGGCGATTTTTCTTTTTGCGCAAAAACGCCAGAACCTCGCGCGGAAAGTCGAGCGCGATCAGCACCTCGGTGAACAGCTCGTCCACCGCGCGGGCAAATTCCATGTCCCACGGCCGATTGGCGATTATGATTCCGCCGAATGGAGAATCGGGATCGGTCACGAACGCCTTGTCCCACGCCGCCTTGAGCGTAGCGCCAACGCCGACGCCGCACGGAGTGTTGTGCTTCAGAATTGCGACCACGGCGCGCGAGTAGCGCTCGAATTCAAGGATCAGATTTATCGCCGAGCTGATATCGAAGACATTGTTGAACGAGAGCTCGCGTCCGTGAAGCTGTTCCGCGATCTTAAGAAAATTTCCGTACAGCGCGCCCTGTTGATGCGGATTCTCGCCGTACCGTAGCTGCTGCTCGCGCGCGAGCGTCAGGCTGAAAACCTCGCCCAGCGCGGACGACTCGCCCTGCGGATCGTCGTCGGAATTCGCGCCCATCCAATTCGCGATCGCGCTGTCGTATGCCGCGACTCGGGCGAACGCCTTGCGCGCAAGGCGCCACCTGGTGGCGGCGCTGAGCGCGCCCTTGTTCGCCGCCATCTCGTCCGCGACTGGCGCATAATCCGCCGGATCAACTATCACCGCTACGTCCGGATAATTCTTCGCCGCCGCGCGAACCAGCGTCGGCCCGCCGATATCGATATTCTCGATCGCGTCGTCGCGGCTTACACCGGCTTTCGCCGTCACCTGCTCGAACGGATAGAAGTTGACCACCACCAGATCGATCGGCTCAATCTGATGCTCCCGCATCTGGCGCTGATGCCCCGGATCGGAGCGGCGGCCCAAAATGCCGCCATGGATCTTCGGATGCAGCGTCTTTACCCGCCCGTCGAGCATCTCCGGAAACCCGGTCAGGTCCTCGACGCCCTTAACCCTTATTCCCGCCGCTTCCAGAGCGCCTCGCGTGCCGCCGGTCGAAATCATCTCCACGTCGTGCGATGCGAGCGCGCGGGCAAATTCCGCCAGTCCGCCCTTGTCCGACACGCCGAGCAGCGCGCGCCGTATAGTCACTTTGTCGTTGGTCATCGAAGTCCAATCACGCCAGCCAGGTCAGTTCCGATACACGCGCGGCACCCGTTTTCCAACCGTACACAGCATCTCATATGAAATAGTCTGCGCCAGCCGGGCGACATCGTTAACACTAATCGCCGCGCCGTCCTGATCGGTTCCCCAGAGAACCACTTCGTCGCCCACCGCGGCTCCAGCGACGTCGGTCAGGTTGATAGTCGTCAAATCCATCGAGACCGCTCCGACCACCGGCGCGCGCGCGCCGCGAATCAGAACCTCGCCGCCATGCTGAAGGCCGCGCCGATATCCATCGGCATAGCCAACCGGCAGCACGCCAATCACGCTCTCGCGCGCGGTGACAAACGTATGCCCATAGCCGACGCCGCTGCCCGCCGGGACCCGCTTGAGCTGCATCAGCCGGGTCTTCAGCGTCATCACCGGACGCAGCTCCACCCGGTCGCGAACCGCGGCAACCGGCGGCAATCCGTAGAGTGCAAGCCCCGGCCGAGCGATTGTGAAATGCGAATCCGGACGCAGCACCAGCGCCGCCGAGTTCGCCACGTGAAGAATAGTCGGCTTGAGCCCGGCGGCGCAGAGCGCGTCCAAGGCGCCGCGAAATACCTCGATCTGCCTGTCAGTCACCGGGCTTTCGGGATCGCTCGCGTTTGCGAGCAGGGTGCATACACCCTCGAGCACCAGGTTGGGCGACGACTTAAGCGCCGCGATCGCGTCCGGCAAAAGCGCGGGCATCACACCGAGGCGGGTTGCGCCGGTATCGATCTTAAGATGAATCGGAAATCGCGCGCGTCCCGCCGACGCAGCCGCCTCTTGCAGCGCGGGGATCACGCTGATGTCGAACACGAACGGCGTGATTCCCATCTCAACGATTTCGCGCGCCTGAGCGGCGAAGAATCCTGCCTGAAGAAAAATTCTGGCTTCCAATCCGCTGCGGCGTAGCTCGCGCGCTTCGTCGATCGTCGCGATCCCGAAATGACGGCATCCTTCAGCCTCGAGCGCGTGCGCAACAGCGGCGGCGCCGTGACCATACGCGTCGGCCTTGACCACCACCATCAGCGCGCCGTGCGACGCCACCCTGCGCAGCGCGCGATAGTTGGCGCGCAGCGCGCCGAGATCGATCTCCGCGATCGTCGGCCGCCCGCAATCGGCCATCATCTTTTCTTTGCGCGTGTTCGCACTCGGCGCCGTACCCATGATGCTGTCGTCCCACCACCGCGTTCGGCGCGTCAATCCGAGGGCCTCGGCAATCAATTGCCACAGAAGCCGCGCCGTCTGCGCGCCTGCCGAGAACGCGAGTTCACCTAACCATCCGCACTTCGCACAGTCAATCAACGCCGCCTCTTTAGTCCACTTAGAATCGGAGAGGTCGGTTTGGTAAGGAACATAGGCAAGGCGGTGGACGGGTTTTCATCGCAAGGTGCAGGTGATACAAAAAGATCAGGCTGGGGGTGCGCGTGATGCGCGCTGAGATCTCTCGCAAAAGAGAACCCCTTGAACCTGATCCGGGTAATGCCGGCGTAGGGAAGCCCGCGATGACCGGACGATCGTGTTGTTAGCGTAGTGTCCGCGTGATGTCCGGCCAGCAGCCGCTTCGCCGAGCGCCCGGCTGACGGCTTTCTTCGATGGCGCAGTCCGACCGCATCGCGATCACCCTCAACGGAGAGCCCTACGAACTCGCCGGCGGCACGCGTGTTGATGCGCTGGTCGCGGCGCTCAAGATGCGCCCGAATCGGGTCGCGGTCGAGATCAATTCCGCCGTCGTGCCGAAGGCGGAATACGCCGCGACCGCGATCAACAGCGGCGATAGAGTAGAGATTATCAATTTTGTCGGAGGCGGATAGGCGCGCGCGCCGTTCGCCAAGGCAGGTGAACGCAGTGGATACTCGATTCGAGCTGGGTGGCCGCGAGTTCAAGTCGCGGCTGATCATCGGAACCGGCAAGTACAAGGATTTCGCCGAGACCCGCCGCGCGGTAGAAGAAAGCGGCGCTGAAATCGTCACCGTCGCGGTGCGCCGGGTCAATATCACCGATCGTAAATCCGAAAACCTGCTCGATTACCTTGATCCAAAGCGCTACCAGATCCTGCCCAACACCGCCGGATGCTCCACCGCCGAGGAGGCGGTGCGCACCTGCCGCCTCGCGCGCGAAGTCGGCGTCGGCGAGATGGTGAAGCTGGAAGTTATCGGCGACACCAAGACGCTCTTTCCCGACGTGGCGGCGACGATCGAGGCCGCGCGAATCCTGGTCAAGGAAGGATTCAAGGTCCTGCCTTATATAACCGACGATCCCGTTGCCTGCTTGCGCCTGCAGGAAATCGGATGCGCGGCGGTGATGCCGCTCGCGGCGCCAATCGGATCGGGACTTGGAATCCGCAACCCCTACAATCTCGCGATCATAATCGAGCAGGCCAAAGTGCCGGTGATCGTCGATGCGGGCGTCGGCACCGCCTCCGATGCGGCCTTTGCGATGGAGCTCGGATGCGACGGTATTCTGATGAACACCGCGATCGCCGGCGCCAAAGACCCAATCGCGATGGCGCGCGCGATGAAGCTCGCGGTTGATGCGGGTCGAATCGCGTTCGAGGCCGGACGAATCGATCGCAAGCTCTATGCAACCGCATCAAGCCCTCTTGGCGGCCTGATTCAGTAGTCGGCCTTGGCGATTCGGCGGCGCGCAAGCTTTCGCTTCTATCTTATAACCGATCGCAAACTGGTGCGGTCGGGAACGCTTGCCGACGCTTGCGAGGCCGCGCTGCTCGCGGCGAGCGAAGTGGCGCCGCCTGGATCGGTGGCGCTTCAGGTCCGCGAAAAAGATCTGGAAGGGCGCGCGCTTTACGATCTGTGCGTCAAACTCCGCGAAATATGCACCCGCTGCGGCGCGCCGATGCTCGTAAACGATCGCATCGATATCGCGCTCGCGGCGCGAGCCGACGGCGTGCATTTGCCGTCCGATTCGATCGGTGTCGCGATGGCGCGCAAGCTGGTCGGCGATGGGATGTTGATCGGAGTTTCAACCCATTCTCCGCCCGATGTCGCGGCGGCGGCAAAAGAGGGCGCGGACTTCGCCGTCTTCGGCCCGATATTCGATCCGATCTCGAAATCTTTCGCCTTGCGTGCGAGGGGAAAAGCCGGACTCGACGCGGCATGCCGCGCGGGCGGTATCCCAGTCTACGCGCTGGGCGGCATTACCGCGGATCGCGCGCGAGATCTGATGACGGATGCTGGCGCCGGCGCTCGCGCGGCGGGAGTTGCGGGAATCGGCGCGATTCTCGGCGCGGATTCCCCCGCTGACGCGATGCGCGCGATGCTCGCCGCACTTAATTCGGCACGGCGTTGATTCGCCGCACGCCTCACGCCGGATGCGGCAGGGTGCCGCTCCGCAAATAATCTCAACGTAGGTGTGCGAATGCGTTCGCTGGGGATGACAGAAAGTGAGGTTGCCTTATTATCGCCAGCGGACGGTGATGCGCTCGGGGGTAAGCACGAGTGTATCGTTGCGGACTATCACGGTGCGCGACTCGCCGCCCGCGAGATCGAAGTAGTTGTCGCTGAAGCGGGTCCGCTCATCGTTCACCAGCAGATGTACAAAGTAGAGATAAGCTGCGGCATCCAGGTGCACCGCCATTTCGTGCGCGCTCCGCGATTCAAACTGGATGCCCGGCGCGGGCGGCGCGGGCCGGTCGAGATCCTTGATTGG
>JASHOJ010000198.1 GCA_030041155.1 Candidatus Binataceae bacterium
CCACCGTGGCTACCGCTCTGGCCGTAGACTTAAGCCAGCGGCTATCGCTCAGAACGGTCCTGGTTGACGCACACATCAGACATCCGTCACTGCATCGATTCTTTCGCCTACCGAAAGCGCAATCACCTGAGTTGGTATTGGATGGATCGCCCCAAATCAGATCCAGCGGATGGCCGCGGCTGGACCTCGCGAGCTGCTGCCTGGAGGCCGGCGACGCCGCACGTGTCGATGTATTGCGCGATTTCGAGGGCCTACTTCCGAACTATCAGGCCGCCGTGGTCGACATCGGCACGCCCCGGCTCGACGCTCGAATGCTTCCTCTTGCCCGATCCAACGATCCAATTCTCCTGGTCGTGAAATACGGCCACACCGAAAGGAAGGAACTAATCAACACTACACTCGCTCTACGAGCGGCTAACCGGTCTATTGCAGGCGTCATCCTTAATGCCAAACCAGACCTTCAATCCTCAGCAATGCGGAGTTTACAGATTCAATGAATCAGAATCTTTCGATCGAAAGCAGCAGCAACTCACATATGCGTAACGGTCTGTTTCGCGATGGTCAGACTACATTAAATGGCATAGCGGTTATCGGTCTCGGCTACTGGGGGCCAAACTGGATTCGCAATCTCTCGCAACTGCATTGCTGCAACCGCGTAATCGCTTGCGATCTTGATGCGGAGCGCCGCGCCCGAATAAGCGGACTGTTTCCTGCTATCGACACCTCCAGTTCGCTTGGCGAGGTAATCGAAGATTCCTCTATCGATGCCGCGGTCGTCGCGACGCCGGTAAGCACGCATTACCCAATCGCGCGAAGACTGCTTGAGGCGGGCAAGTCAGTGCTGGTTGAAAAGCCGTTGGCAATGTCGCGGACTCAGGGTGAGGAGCTGCTTAAACTGTCCCGAGCGCAAGGCCAAGTGTTGATGGTGGGGCACACTTTTGAATACAGCGCCCCAGTCCTGAAACTTAGCGAACTGATTTCACAAGGCGAACTGGGCGAAATCTTCTATATAAGCTCGGTCCGCGCGAATCTGGGATTGTTTCAGCACGACGTAAACGTTGCCTGGGATTTGGCGACTCATGACATATCGATAATCCTGATGCTGATGGGACGAATGCCTGATGCGGTCAGTTGCCAAGGCCGCAGCCACTATCGCTCCGAAGTGGAAGATGTCGCGATGCTGGAGCTGCACTTCAGTGGTAACGTGATCGCCTTTGTTCATGTGAGCTGGCTCGACCCAAATAAGATAAGGCGGACCACTATTGTCGGCTCGCGCAAGATGCTCGTCTACGATGATACCGATCCGCAGGAAAAAATCCGCATCTATGATAAGGGCGTATCCATTCAGCGTTACTACGATACCTACGGAGATTTTCAATTCGCCTATAGGTATGGAGACGTGCGCATTCCGCGGATAGAAGAAACCGAGCCGCTGCGCCGCGAATGCGAGCACTTCGTACATTGCGTTACTACCTCGTCGACTCCGAAAACGGATGGATTGTCGGGCATCCGAGTAGTCAGTGTTCTTGAGGCAGCTAGTCAGTCGCTGCGTTCTGGCGGAGGCCTCGTGCCAGTAATTAAGTCGGAGGCCGAATCGATATGACGGTGCGGGTCCTGCCTGCCAACGTATGCGTCGCCAGCGACGTAGAGCTGGGTGAAAACGTGCGCCTCGCTCCGTTTGTGAACCTTTACGGCTGCCGCGTTGGTGAGGGAACGCGGCTCGGAGCTTTCGTCGAGGTACAACGCGACGCCAGAATCGGGTGTAACTGCAAGATTTCCAGCCATAGCTTTATCTGCTCAGGAGTTACGATCGAAGACGAAGTCTTTGTTGGACATGGCGTGATCTTTATAAATGACAGGCATCCCCGCGCCACGAATGCGGATGGGTCCGCTAAGGGCGATGCGGATTGGGAGCTCGAACTGACGGTTATTCGGAAAGGTGCTTCGATAGGTAGCGGTGCCGTGATCATGTGCGGCGTCGAAGTCGGCGCCGGTGCGATGGTAGGCGCAGGCGCGATTGTCACGCGCGATGTCCCAGCTTTCACAACTGTCGCTGGAACGCCTGCGCGGGTGATGCACTCCCGAACCACTGGCACTCAGGACTCCAACTCCTCGGATGAAAGGATTTCCTAATGATCAAGTTTCTCGATCTCGCGGCCCAAAACAATGAAATTGTCATAGACGTGGAGCGAGCCTTCGCCCAGATTCATGAGACGACATCTTATATCGATGGACCGCCGGTTGCCGCGTTCGAGGCCGCGTTCGCCGAATTTCTGAACGTGCGCCACGTCATCGGCGTAGCCAGCGGCACAGACGCCCTGCGCCTGGCTCTGATTGCTGCCGGAGTCTCCGCGGGCGACGAAGTGATCACTGTACCGATGACGTTTATCGCTACCGCCTCCGCCATAATGCAGGCTGGTGCGACCCCGGTGTTCGTCGATATCGACCCGGCGACCGGAACGATGTGCCCGCGCGCATTGCAGCGTTACGTCGAATCACGGCAGTGGAAGTCAGCCAATGGTCCACGCGCCATAATACCGGTTGATCTCTATGGCCTTCCTGCCCCAATGAATGAAATCCGTGAGATCGCAAGGGGAGCCGGCCTCGCAGTAATAGAAGACGCATGTCAGGCTCATGGCGCCCGGCTCACGTGCGACGGTAGATGGCAAATGGCGGGTACCGTCGGCGCGGCTGGTTGCTTCAGCTTTTATCCCGGCAAGAATCTCGGCGCGTGGGGCGATGCAGGCGCAGTTGCTACCAACGACGATGAACTCGCGGAGCGTGTCCGGCGTCTGCGCAATCACGGCCGAATCTCCCACTATGCCCATGCTGATTGCGGTTACACGGCTAGGCTCGACACGATGCAGGCGGCGGTCCTGATTTCCAAACTCAAGCGATTGGCGAAGTGGAACGCTCGCCGGCGCGAAATCGCATCGCTTTATCGACAGCGACTTGAATCAACTGAAGTTGACCTGCCGCTGGAGCCTGCGGATGCGGAGTCCTGCTATCACCTGTTTGTGATCCGCAGCGCGCGTCGCGATCTCATCCGGGCATCTTTGCTCGAGCAGGCGATCGACTGTGGCATCCATTATCCCGTACCACTTCATCTGCAGCCGGCTCTTAGATCGCTCGGCTATCAGGAAGGAGATTTTCCTGTAAGTGAACACTGGGCCGACACCGTCCTGTCAATCCCGATTCACGCTCATATGTCGGACGGGGAAGTCGAGCAGGTGTCCCGCACAATAGAGGATACTCTCGCCAGGCAGGCGGCTCGCACTGACGAGCCTGACTTCGGCGCAGAGGAGAGCTCCACTCATACAGACTAGTTATGCTGGAGGGAGAGCTTCGTAAGCAGAAGGCGCTGTTCGCGGCGGCCGACTCCATGGCTATGTTGGCCGCGTTCGTAATCGCGCTGCGGCTCCATGATCCTTCTACGTTGGTGGAGCACCTTCTCCTCGCGTCAGGCCCAGTCGTGGATTTCCTGGCGGTGACCATTGCATTGATCATTTGGCTGTTCGTGTTCCGCGCCAATGATCTCTACCGTATGCGAAATGGTGGCGGCAAAGAACTAGTCGCGCTCGTAAAAGCATGTTCTGTCGCAACAGTTCTAATTCTATTTGCGGCATACCTTGCTCATGTCGAGGTGCCGCGGATAACCTTCGTGATAGCGTGGTTTCTGAGCCTACCGTTCACGATTGCCGGACGGATCGCAGTAAGGTTCTGTGTGCGGCGGCTGTATGCAAATCCTAAGATAGCGATTCCTCTTGTAATCGTCGGACTTAATCCAATTTCACAGTATTTATGCGATCAGGTTTTAGATGAGCTCGGACCGTATGAACCTATCGCCTTTATCGATGAGGGCCCCGCGGGGCGCCACTATCGCGGGTTGCCAGTCTTCACCAGCACCGATCGTATTTCGGAATTGGCCGGTCCGCTCCCCTCGTTGGAGGTCGCGATCGCCCTGCCGAACGGTATGCGAGACAAGCTGGACAGAATCATAGATGAATGTGACGAATCGCGCCTCAACTGGTGGATCGTTCCCTGGATGCTTCACTCGCCTTCGTCGCACCTAAAGATCGAGCAACTTGGTGACGTGCCGCTTATAGGCCGGCGCGCCTCCAATATCGAAGGCCTCAATTTCGTAATCAAGCGAACTTTCGATGCGATCGTCGCGATATCTCTCCTGGTACTGACATTTCCACTCATAGCCCTCAGCATCGTTGCTATCGCTATTGATGATGGGCGTCCGGTCTTTTTTCGACAGAAGCGGATCGGAGTACATGGTTGGCCATTCGAGATGCTTAAACTGCGGACAATGCGCATCACCGCTAACGATTGCGTACACCGGGAATATGTGAAGGAGTGGATAGGCCAGAGACCGAACGGTGCTCATAAACCCAACAACACCGTATTCAAGATGACCGCCGACGGCAGAATCACGCGGGTCGGCCGATTTCTGCGGCGTTTCAGTATCGATGAGTTGCCACAGCTTATAAATGTAGCCCGCGGCCAGATGAGTCTTGTTGGTCCGCGTCCTGCGCTTCCTTATGAGATCGAACTCTACCAGGGTTGGCATCGCCGACGTCTGAGTGCGCTGCCCGGTATTACCGGATTATGGCAGGTCAGCGGCCGAAACCATCTGTCATTTGATGAGATGGTTCAGCTTGACGTGCGCTATCTGGAGGACTGGTCGTTCGTCGGAGATCTGAAGATCCTCGCGCGCACAGTTCCAGCAATGTTGAGGGGCGCCGGGCTATGAAGAACTCTTTAGGAGTACCCCCAGACCTTGAAGGGGCGAGCGGAGACGCGGTGCTATGGTCGAACTTCGCTCGTAGTGTGCGCGATAATGTTCTTGCCGAGGTGGTTGTACAGGTAATAAGGGTCTCGGCCATGGTGATCCTCGCCCGCATTCTGCTTCCACAGGATTTTGGCCTGTTCAAGGTTCTCCTGGTCATCAGCTTCATGGGCGTGCTCGTCTACCAGGCTGGCGTCCCGGATGCGCTGATTCAACGGCAAGATCTGCAGCGAGTCCACGAAAGCACCGCGTTATGGACCAGCGTCCTGCTGGGTTTGCTTAGTTCCGCACTTTTGTGGTTGATGGCTCCGCTAATCGCTCATCTCATGAAAATGCCTGCATTGGAGGAAGGAGTAAAACTGCTTTGCATTCCTCTGCTGCTTGAGGCGACGGTTGTTATCTCAAACGCGCGGCTACGGCGACGCCTTCGCTTCGGCGCTCTCGCGTTGGCGGATGTAACGGCTGAAATTGCATTCCTTGGGACCGCTCTCGGTGCGGTTTGGTGTGGCCTGCCTGCGTGGAGCTTGCCATTAGCTCTGGGTGTGCGCCTAGTGGTGAATGCGATCACCATCTGGATAGCTGAACCGAAGCCGCCACTTGGGATGCCGAGACTTTCCGCCCTCCGCGACCTTTGGCGGTTCGCGATGAGCGTTAGCGGCAGCCAAGTCGTGTATGTAATATCGAACAACGCCGACTACATATTAGTTGGACGATTTCTGGGGACCGCGGCTCTCGGCTTTTACACCATCGCATGGGATCTTCTCCGTTTCATTCCAGATCGCTTGAATCAAGTCGCTGGCCGTGTCACGTATCCAGCATTCTGCCGGCTTCAGAACGATAACAATAAGCTGGCCGATGCTTACTGCGACTTTTTTGCATACATAGCCAAAGTCGTGCTGCCGGTCGTCGCGGTAGTAGCAATTGCGTCGCCCGAGATCATCGTAACTCTCTACGGTTCCAAATGGGAGCCCGCTGCGATACCTCTGCGCTGGCTCGCAGTCGGACTCTCGCTGTGCGGGCTTAGGGTCGGCATCGGCTCAATCTTCTACTGCAAAGACTATCCGTCCGCGGACACCTATCTGCACACTCTGCGCCTGGCTCTGGTCATCGGTGCCTGTACGTTCTTTGCCCGGTTCGGCTTGATCGGCATTAGCGCTGCTATGAGCATCGTGGAGGCCGCCATCAGCTTGGTCGGCATTTACGTTGCTTGTCGGTTAATCGACCTAAAGCTAATGCACTTTGCGCTCACACTGCTACCGGCGGCGAAACTCACCGTCTTCTGTGCAATCAGCGCAGGCATTTCAAAGGCCGCCGCTTTATATGCGGGCCTTGAGGGCCCTATTGTATTGCTGACGATAGCTCCTTTGCCGATCGCGATTTACTGCTGGTTTGAAGCACCAACGCTTGCCCGAATGATCGGCACGGCGTTTGATCGCTCTACACGGGAGGCCCTGAACTCATGAGTACCTATATTGCGGTGACTCCCGCCCGCGATGAGGAACGACTGCTTCCTGGATTGATCTCGTCGGTGGTTCAGCAGTCCCGCCGTCCTTCCAAATGGATACTGATTGACGATGGCTCGGCTGACCGAACACCGCAGCAGATGGACAGAGCGGCGCGCAGCCACGATTGGATTGAAGTGTGCCATCTGGCTCGCAATCGCCCGCGAGCCGCCGGCGGTGAGTCGGTGATCATGCAGTTCCTTACTCCGGAGGTCTGGGGCCAATATGA
Source organism: Candidatus Binataceae bacterium (assembly GCA_030041155.1). Lineage (GTDB taxonomy): Bacteria > Desulfobacterota > Binatia > Binatales > Binataceae > JBARDN01. Next base: position 6,527 of record JASHOJ010000198.1, read on the forward strand.
CTTTATAATGCGACTTGATGCCGACCTGACATTTGACTCTGATCTCGCGGAACTGCTTCTTAGGGAGTTCAATGGCGATCACCTGCTAGGTATTGCTGGCGCGACTCTCTTTGAGCTTTCTGCGGATCGCTGGATTGAATCGCGCCAACCAGATTTTCACACTCGCGGCGCTATGAAGATGTATCGAAAGAGCTGCTTCGAGGCTATCGGCGGGCTCGATGCCGAACCTGGATGGGACACTTTGGACGAAGCTCTAGCGATGATGATGGGCTTCAAAACGCGGTGTTTCCGTCATATTCAGGCGCGTCATCATCGCCCCCAGGGTGCTGTGGAGGGAATCTGGAAGAGCAGGCTTGGTGCGGGACGAGCCGCCTACCGAATTGGGTATTCGCCTCTTTTCATGCTCGTTCGTTCGCTCAGGCGGATGCTGATGGCGCCGCCTGTAATTGGTGGCGCAGCGCTGATCGCCGGATACTGTGATGCATATCTTCGCAGCATGCCTAAGGCTGCACCACCGGAGCTCGAAAAGTTCGTTCGCAGACAGCAGGTACGCCGCTTGTTTGGCCTTCAATCACAATGGCGATGAACGGCTAATATGCTGCCGCGACGCGCGATCTCGCAAGAGCCGATGACAAGGGCAAGGGCTTGACCGAAGCGGGTGGAGTATGTCGCGAATTTTGATCATCGCGTACACGACCTACGTCACCGATGCGAGAGTAAAGCGTCACGCGCAGATCATGGCAGCTCGTGGCGACCGGGTTGACGTAATTTGTCTCAGCAACCCTAACGACGGACTGCATGGTGGAGTGAATGTGATCGGGCTGCCGCTCAAGCAGTATCGTGGCTCTAAGTCCCTGGCCTACATGCGCGCATACTGCTGTTTTTTTCTACGGGCAATGCTTACCGCCTCGCGCTTGAGCGTAAAGAATCATTACGACGTAGTGATCGTATGCTCAATGCCAGATGCGGCCGTCTTGTGCGCCCTCCCCGCACGCATCCTAGGCGCAAAAGTAATCCTGGATATCCACGATACGATGCCAGAACTGTACGAGGACAAATTTCCCGGTCGCCGCGGCAGAATCGGCTCGCGGCTGCTTCGCTTTGAGGAGCGCAGCAGCACGTGGCTCGCTCATCGAGTACTCGCGGTCCACGAGCCTCATCGACAAAGACTTGAGTTCGCTCGTGTCAATCCGCGCAAGCTCCGAGTGCTGGTCAACGTTCCTGATCCCAAACTCTTTAGCCACATATCCGAAAGCACCAGAGAGGATCAGGCATTCACTATAGTATGCCATGGAACTATAGCACCCAGACTTGGACTTGGAACCGCAATAGAGGCGATGTCGTTGCTTCGGACTACCATACCAGTCGCCCGATTGCATGTGATAGGGAGGGGCGACGGCCTTGAGGCAGCCAAACAGCAAGTGGTTCGGCGCAATCTCCAAGATCGCGTCAGCTTCATGCCGCCGGTGCCGCTCGAACAGCTTTCGACTGCTTTGGCGAACGCGACAATCGGCCTGATTCCCAATGAACCGAGCAAGGCCACCCATCTCATGCTTCCGGTCAAGCTGCTTGAGTATGCAGCGCTTGGAATTCCGGCAGTAGCCGCACGGCTGCGGACGATTGAACATTATTTCGGTGACGGCGCCGTTCACTTCTTTAATCCGGGCGATGCGGGCGATCTGGCGCGCGCCATACACGAGCTTTATCTAGAACCGGACCGACGCAAGAGACTTGCGGCCCGTGCGCATATCGCGCTGGACGGAATTGGCTGGGAGCAACAAAAGCTAAACCTATATGCCGCTGTAGATTCACTACTTGCACCTGGGCCGGCTCGGAACCACAGCACGCAGACGGCAGCGGGAAAGTAAAGCTCAGATCAGATCTGGGGAAAGGAGACTATCTTGAAGGACGCTAAAACTCTTGTGGTCGGCATTGGCGAGGTAGGTGGTGCACTAGCCGAGATTTTAGAAAAGAGGCAGCCGGTGCTGCGACACGATATCGAGCCGCGTCGCTTTGACAAGCCGATCGGGGTTATGCATATCTGCATCCCCTTTCAATCATCGTCACAGTTCGAAGCATGCACTCTGGAGTATCTAGAACGGTTTACACCGGCTCTTGTTATAATCAACAGCACGGTCTTGCCGGGAACTACGCGCCGAGTTTTCGAAGCAAGTGGAATTCCCGTGGCGTATAGCCCAGTTCGCGGTAAGCACGTGCGAATGACCGATGACCTTCTTCGCTATTCCAAATTCGTTGCAGCGCCATCCGCCGAGATTGCGCAGTTGGCTGAATCGCACTTTCAAGACGCAGGGTTGAAGACACGCCGCATTAATCGTGTTGAGACACTCGAACTCGCCAAGTTGGCGGAGACAACCTACTTTGGAGTGCTGATCGCCTTTGCTCAAGAACTGAACCGATACTGTGACGGTGTCGACGGCGATTACTACGAGACCTCAGAGTTCTTTGACGAGATCGATTTTCTTCCAAGAACCCGCTTCTTTCCCGGATTCATCGGAGGGCATTGTGTCATCCCAAACATCAACCTTTTGCTAAAGCTCACTAGCTCACCGCTCCTGGAGGCTGTTTTGGATTCAAACGAACGCAGAAACC
>JASHOJ010000199.1 GCA_030041155.1 Candidatus Binataceae bacterium
AGCCGGCCGCGATGATCGCGCCGTCGCCGACGTTCACGCCGGCCATGACGTTGACGTTATGCCCGGTCCAGACGTCGTTGCCGACGGTCACGTGCGCGAACATGTCGGGCGTGCGCTCGAGGCGCTTGAATTCGGCGTATTCTTCCACCCAATCGAATGAATTGGGATGGTATTGGAACTCGTGGATGCTGAGCCAGCCGGACGGGTGATTGAACGGATTGATCGCGGTACGGGCGCCGATCGCGCAAAATGCGCCGATCGTGGCGCGGGCGATGAAGCAGCTTTCGTTCATGCCGAAATATTTGCCGGCGACGACGTCAGGACCGACCTGCGAATTCCTATTGAGGAACAGCGGACCGCAAATGGTCGACTTGATGATTCGGGCGCCCGGATTAAGGCGCATGATGCCGTGCAGATAAGCCGGCGCGGTTCCGGTGTTCTCGTAAAAATCTATTTTGGTTTCCGCATACTTCATTGGGGCGGACAAAGATTTGTCTGATCGGAATCATCTACCATGGCGGCATTGCGTTGAAAACCGGCTTGCAGGCGCAGACTTGACGGTGAGCGTCGCCCGTGCCGAAGGATTGCAGTCGTTCATCACTTGCTATCAGAACCGACAGCCCGCGATAATGCCGGGTCGCCATTCTGGCGCAATGCGCGGTGCGTGAAGACGCGGCGGTTTTCCGAACACGGCCGTGAATTTACCATTTGGGAGCTCATCAGCCGCGCGCCGGGTATGGCGACCGGGCCAAGCTTCTTACCGCATCGGCCACGGTGGCGGTCGCGCCGGCCGATGTTCCATTTCTGACACAGGCTGCACAGGCTCCGCACATTTTACGGTCCACAAGGCGCGCGCGACCATTGAGTTGGGTTGACGCAAAAGGCGAAATGTACCATAGCGTCAGTGGGGACGGCGGCAGAGAAAAGCCGAGAAAATGCTGGCAAATTGCGCTTGAGCCAGCGCCGATTTTCGACTGTTCCTCGCGGCCGCCGGCAGGCATCTGCCATAATCTAGCGCCGGCACTCGCAGCAGATGCGGTTCCCGATGATACGGTTCGGGGCCGTCCGATCGGGATGGGGCAAGAGGGGCAGTAATGGAGCGGGTACAACAGCTACGCGTCAAGTTGTTCGCCGATGGCGCCGATTTCGACAGCATCGTCGCGCTCTCCGCCAATCCGATTATTCGCGGCTTCACCACCAACCCGACGCTGGCGCGCAATGCGGGCGTGCGGAACTACGAGGAGTTCGGTCGTAAGGTGCTCGCCGCCGTTCCGGACCGCCCGGTGTCGCTCGAAGTCTTCGCCGACGATTTTGCCGGAATGACCCGCCAGGCGCGCGCGATCGCGAGCTGGGGCAAAAACGTCAACGTCAAAATACCGGTCACCAACACCAACAGAGAGTTTTCCGGCGAGGTCATCAGGCGATTGTCCGCCGAAGGCATAATTGTGAACGTCACTGCCATAACCACCGTTAATCAGGTGCGGCGCGTGGCTGACCATCTTTCGCCTGACGCTCCGGCAATCGTCTCGGTGTTCGCGGGACGGATTGCCGATACCGGGGTCGATCCCGTGCCGATGATGGCGGAAGCGGTCAAAATCCTGCGGCAGCGCCCCAAGGCAGAGCTGCTGTGGGCTAGCCCCCGCGAGCTTCTCAACATCTTCCAGGCGGACGCTGTCGGCTGCCACATCATTACCGCCACCAAAGACGTCCTGGCGAAGCTCGGCCTGGTCGGTAAGGATCTGGACGACTATTCGCTCGAAACCGTCAAGATGTTCCGACGCGATGCCGTTGCCGCCGGTTTCGAGATCGCCGATACGGTTGAGGCCTCAAGCGTGCGCGCTGTGGCTTGATGCAGGCGCTTGGCTTGGTACGGTAAGCAAGTCATGAAAAGGCACGCCGGCTGGCGTCTGCTGCTAGCGGGCAGCGATTGCGGCGCTGCACCAGTTCAGGGTGGTGAGCAGGGAGCATAAATGACCATAACGAATATTTTGATCACCGGTGGTGCGGGTTATGTAGGGCACGTTTTGACGCCGCGGCTATTGTCCGCCGGTTACAACGTTACGGTCTATGACGCGCTTTTTTTCGGCTGCCATTTGCCCAATGATCCCAAGCTCCGCGTGATCAGGGGCGATGTCCGCGATGCTGCCAAGCTTGGCGCGGCGCTGGCCGGCCAGGACGCCATCCTGCATTTGGCCTGCATCTCGAACGACGCCAGTTTCGAGCTCGACGAGAGGTTGTCGCAGACCATCAATTACGACTGCTTCGAGCCCGTGGTGGTCGCCGCAAAGCGGGCGGGCCTGCAACGCTTCGTCTACTGCTCGTCGAGTTCGGTGTACGGCGTCTCCGACTCTCCGGACGTCACCGAAGAGCACCCGTTGGTGCCATTGACCCTCTACAACAAGTTCAAGGGCCTGTGCGAGCCGCTGTTGTGGAAGCACAAGGCCGATGATTTCACCTGCGTGGTGGTGCGGCCGGCGACGATCTGTGGCTATAGCCCGCGCACGCGGCTCGATCTTTCCGTCAACATCCTGACCAATCACGCGGTGAACAAGGGCGTCATCACCGTGTTCGGCGGCAATCAGATGCGCCCGAACCTGCACGTCGAAGACATGGTCGATGCCTATCAGCTGATGCTGGAGGCGCCGCACGAAAAAATTCACGGCGAGATTTTCAACATCGGTTTTCAGAATTATTCGATCGCCGAGATCGCCGGCATGGTGAAACGCGTGGTCGAGGAAGAGATGCCGGAAAAGGGCG
>JASHOJ010000200.1 GCA_030041155.1 Candidatus Binataceae bacterium
CGCTGTCAAGAAAGAACAGCCTCTTCGCAGGCAGCGACCAGAGTGCGGCGAACTGGGCCGGGATCGCCTCCCTCGTCGAGACCTGCAAGCTGCATCAAGTCAATCCGCAGACCTACTTCACGGATCTGCTGACCCGTCTCGTCAACGGTTGGCCCCAGTCCTGCATTGACGAGCTCATGCCCTGGTGCTGGCCGCCGCCTCAGATGCATTGAGCGTGCCGCCCGAGAGGCAGTAGGGCAAGGGCCGCAAAGCACCGCTTACGATGCTTCCCTACTCTCCAGCCGCTCAGTTCAGTCACCTCGCCATCGTGCTTGGCAAATAGGAGCGGCAGCGTGTGTGGGTTCAGGTATTGTCAACGCTTGCATACCGAGGACGAACGGCGGTAAGTCCACAGCACGGAGCACAAGACTGACGGGAGACCGATGTATTCCTGTTGGTATGCTCTGCGTCATTCTTAAGAACCACCTGCGAAAGAGCCTTTTCGAACGCTATAAGTCCCGAGCCTTCTCTGGGAGCAGGTACCGTTTGTCGACCTTGCAGATATAAGTATACTTAGGGTTGACCATTTGCGTACAACGCGCTTCAGCGACCTGACCGAGCAGCATATATGCCTCGGTTGTGGCGAAGCCGAACCCGTCTTCCAGCCAATAAATCATCTCTTCAAATGCAAGCCGTAGTGCGTCATCGAGCGGCCGCGCACAAGCGACAGTGCAGATGTGAGTCGGCGTTTCGATACGTGGCCAGCTCATGCGCGTCGGTTTAGCGGCTAGCGAGACACCGACGCGCACGGTCGTGGCGATCTCAATGCCACCGACAGATTGCACTTCGCCATCGCCCTGGATAGCGTGACAATCGCCCATAAAGAGATGAGCCCCTTCATGCCATATAGGGAACATAACTTGGTTCCCGACGGTAATTTCCTGCACGTCGAGATTGCCACCATGTTGTCCGTTATCGATCGTAAGGACGGAGCCATGCACGGGCGCCACACCGACGACGCCAATCATAGGCCGAACAGGCAACTTGAGACGGTCGCTCCAGTGGACAACGCCATCTTTGACTTCGACTACTTTAGTGTGAATGCCGAACTCCTTCTTGCGTACCCAGTCAGGAAAAATGCCAATCCCAGGCCACAACGCGGTGTATCCAAGCCCATCCGGAATGATATCTTTGATTTCCAACCTTAACATCTGGCCAGGTACGGCTCCTTTGATGTGGATAGGACCGGTGGCTGGATTAACGAACGGTAGGTGTATGTCGTCGGCTTTAAGCCGTTTATCGAGAGAGGTGATCACGCCACCGTTGCAGTTGATCTCGCACTCGACATCGAAGATGTCGTCAGCTTGGACTGTAGCGATAGGTTCATAGCCAGCGCCGAGCGCGTACTTGAGGTTGTCCTTCTTGCCAATGCGAAGGGTCACTTTTGGTACCTCCCTAACCTACGACACCATTGTGATGTCGGACTGAAGCTCCGCAGAAGCGGCGGACGCTAAGGGCAATTCCCGTAGCGTGTGCATTTCAGAGGCCCACTAACGGGATATCAACGATCTGCGGGTAGTCGGCACGTCCCAGTGGCATGTGACTGCCAGTCGAATAATCCCTAGTGTGCCGACTCCAACGCTTGATACCGTAGGATGCACCATAGCGGTCGGCACACACCTCTTTATTTCCAGTGGCCTGCTGATCCCCTTTTGTTTGCTGCCAGCGGCAGCAAACGTCGGGGGCAGGACACTAGAAGTGCCATCTAACAATTTCCCAGGTGCCGGCATGACGATATAGGTCGTCGCAGCAGGCCCCCCCTCGCGACGGCGAGCTAACCGCGTTCGCGTGGCCGGCGCCGGTTGCGGCGCAGCGAGGTCCACAGGGCCCACCTCGTCCGGCGTAGTCATCTTGATACCTGCCCCGAACCTAGCTTGAGCGCCGTTACAGGTTCCTCCCTCATCATGCTCGGCCGTCGAGGAGTGTCGCTCAGCGCTATGCCAATACGACCCGCCGCTCGTGTGAGATGAAGACGCATGTAATATTGTGCACCATCTGGGTCCCGTTGTACCATCGCTCGGATTAGATTTTCGTGCTCATCAACCGTCTCCCAGACGCGTTCCCGGCGGGCAACCACGATGCGTTGGCTCTCTAGAACGGTCGGTTGGTAATATTCATATAAATCGACAAACATCCGGTTATTTGTCAGCATCATTATCCGATGATGCAGTTCGAAATCTGCCTGTGAAGAACCAACGAAGTCGAGCCTTCCCGTGGCCTCTTTATGTTCTCCAACGATCCGCTGAAGCTCTGCCAAGTGCTCGTCCGTTGCGGCCATCGTGGCAAGATAAGCCGCATATCCTTCGTTCAGAAGTCGAAATTGGTAGACGTCAGCTAGAGAGTAACGACTGCCGAATCGCCACACTGGCACCGCAGCAAGCGCATGCCCCTCTCCAGAAATACCAATCGAATCAACGGTGGGGAACGTTCCACGATGCGGTTCTATCCGCACAAGGCCGAGTGTTTCAAGAATGGAAAGCGCCTCGCGTAATGAGGCCCTGCTGATCCCAAAGTGTTCAGCCAACTTACGCTCGGCGGGCAGACGCTGGCTGGGCGGAAATTCTCCGGTCACGATCATTTCCTGAATTCTGCTGACCGTCGTCTGTGAGACCGGAGGCCGCGGAGTCGTTTTCACCCTTCTTTACCTGCCGCGATATGGCTGCTGAAGGTGGTAAGACCACTTTCCAGATAGAACGAAGCCCAACTTTAGGCCGAATATGCCTACCGTTTGAGCACCTGTCAAGACCCGGTTGACTGCCAACGCTTGCTATGCTTATGATCTGGTCTGACCACGACGTTGCGCTCCGAAGCAGGCCTTTCGAGGGAACGGGACGGAGACAGACGTCTGTGAGCAACGACCTGGGAGGCGTCCACCCACATGGTTAGTGGACTTCTCCAACTATGCATCAATATCCGACGGGGGGGTCTCCTCAATGTTTGACAGGGAATCCACGACACAGGCGGCAGCGAATACCAAGGCGGATCCGCCAGCGCAGCCTTCGCAACCAGCAGCAACCCGACGCCGATTGCTGCAAGGTGCGGTCGCAGCCGGTATCACTGCCTCATCGCTTGCCGTGTTCTCGCGCAGTGTTCAAGCCAAGAGTACCGAACCGATCAAGATCGGCCTGTTGGAGGATCAGTCCGGCAACATCGCGCTGTACGCGCTGCCCAAACTGCACGCGGCGCAGCTGGCCATCAAGGAAATCAACGACGGCTTCACCCTCATTTCTGGTCCGACCGGCTTCGGCGGGACGGCTGCGCCTGACGGCGCGTACAAAGGCGGCTTTTACAAAGAGGCCGAGGACGTCCTCGTGCCCTCGGGTGACAAAGGCATTATGGGACGCCAGCTCACTTTCTACGCTCCCGACACCCAGTCGGACAACCGTAAGTTCCAGGAACTCGGGCGACGCCTCATCCTCCAGGACAAGGTGGATGTCATCTTTGGCGCTGATGCCAGCTCGGAGCGTGAGGCCCTGCGGCCGATTATCGACCAAACCAAGACGCTCTACTTCTACGCAAACCAATACGAGGGAGGAGTCGCCGACAAGTACACTTTCTGCACTGGCGCAGTTCCAGAGCAGCAAATTATCCCTGTCATGCAGTACATGATCCCAAAGTTTGGTAAGCGTATCTACATCCTCGCCGCTGATTATAATTTCGGTCAGCTAAGCGCCAGCTGGACAAAGGTCATGGCGCCCATTCTCGGCGGTGAAGTTGTCGCTGAAGAGTTCATCCCGCTCAGCGTATCCGATTTCACCGCAACGATTGCCCGTGTCCAGAAGGTGAAGCCAGACTGGCTGATGATGTTCATCACGGGGCAGAATCATGGCAATTACTATCCCCAGGCAAACGCCGCTCACGCTCGCTTCCCGATGGCCTCGAGCATCACTTTGGCCCAAGGTTACGAGCACAAGCGCTTTGCACCGCCGGCCCTGGCTGGCATGCATTCGGCGGTCAGCTATATGGAGGAAATCGCGACGCCACGGAATAAAAAGTTCGTCGAGCGCTTTCACAAGATGTTTCCGCATGAGCCTTATATCCAGCAGGAGGCAAACGCCACTTATGCGGCAGTGCACCTCTACGCAGCGGCTGCACGGCTTGCCGGGTCGGTCGACCGGGCTGCGGTCACCGAGGTTCTTGAATCGGGCATCGGTGTCGAGGCACCTTCTGGTTGGCTCTTCATGGACCCCGCCACGCATCACACCAGCGAATATATCCGCATCGCGCGAGCGGGAGAGGATCACTCGATCTCTTTCGTTACTCAGTGGCCTTCCCTTGAGCCGTGGTGGTTGCGCCGGCTAGGTGTCAACCTCGTTAGCAAACCGGAGTTCAAGCAATATACGCCGCAGGACGATCCGAGGTTCCGGAAAGCCTAGTGTGCCGACTCCAACGCTTGATACCGTAGAATGCACCCTAGCGGTCGGCACACACCTCTTTATTCTCAGTGGCCTGCTGATCCCCTTTCGTTTGCTGCCGCCGGCAGCAAACGTCGGGGGCAGGACACTAGAAGGCACACATGGCGTATCCCTGATGGAGACGAGGCTCCATTCGAGGTCATCCCTGGTAGGTCGCGGCGAGTAAGTTGCAGGCCATGGACGGTATTATAGCGAACATTGTCTATCAGTTTGCAGTAAATTGGGCCTTCCTTGCTCTTGCTGCTCTTGGCCTGATTGTCATTCTGGGCATGATTGACATTATTAACCTCGCGCATGGCGAGTTCATTATGTTGGGGGCGTACACTACGGCACTCCTGGTCCACGCGGGGGTGCCTTTCTTCTTGACGATCCCGCTTGCTATGGTCGCGGTCGGACTCTTCGGTGTACTCACGGAGCGGCTGATTATTCGCCGTTTCTACGATAATAAATTGATAGCACTTGTTGCTACCTTTGGTCTGAGCCTCATATTGAGCCAGGGCGTCTTTCTCATTCTGGGACCGTTTCTTCCCGCCGTGCGGATGCCGTTCGGTGGGTTTAAGTACGGTGGATATTCCTTCTCCACGTACTACTCCATTTTGCCGATTGTCGCGCTGTGCGCCATGGCGGCCATGTGGTTGCTATTTTACAAGACGCGACTGGGCATCGAAATGCGAGCCACTATGCAAAATCCGGAGATGGCTCGCGCCCTTGGTGTCCGCACCTCTCGCATTTATGCGATCACGTTTGGAGTCGGTTCGGCGCTCGCGGGACTAACTGGGGCCGTTTATGCTCCGACAACAAGTATTGTGCCATTATTTGGCGCGGAGTTCATTGCGCCTGCCTTCATCGTGGTAGTCATCGGCGGCGGGATGGACCCGTTGCTTGGCACTGCGACCAGCGCCTTCTTCCTCGCCGTCGTTTCGACTCCTCTGTCCTACACTGTCAGCGACTTTGCGGGACGAATCGGGTTGCTGACCGCTGCGCTGGTTATCATGCGTATTCTACCCAAGGGTTTCTCGTACTATCTTCATCGCCCGATGCGATCACTTCGTGCGCTGGCTGGAATGCGGATGTGAGCAAGGTTGGCTTGCTGATGCCGGGCGTAGCCGATCGGCCGGAAGGCCTGCGTGAGCTGCGACTCCATGGACGCCTGACCTTCTTCAACGGTCCGGTATACTGGGTAGTCGTGGCCGTAGTGGTGGCGTTCGCCCTGGCACTTCCATCGTTCGGCTCGACCTTTCTTATCTCGAACCTGACCAGCTTCTATCTTAACCTCCCGTTGACCCTGGGTCTCGCATTGCTCTGGGGCTACGCCGGTATCCTGAGTTTTGGCCAGATGGCTTTCTTCAGCATCGCTGGCTATAGCTACGCTGTGTTGGCTATCAACTTCGGTGGCGGGAGTTGGACGCTTCTCGCCGCGACGCTCGCGGTAGCCGTAGGCATGGTCGTTGCCGCTGCTTTTGGCTACTTCGTGTTCTTTGGCCGCGTGAGCGGTTTGATTGCTCCCGTCCTTACCTTTGTCCTGACCCTGATTCTTGAGACGTTCCTCGGGCAGACAGCAGGACCCGAATGGAAAATCGGAAGTGCTCCGCTCGGTGGGTACAATGGGATGACGAATATACCGTCCGTCGAGATAGCCGGAATGACGTTTAACGGACTCACGGCGCCTCTCTACTATCTCGTCGTGCTCATCAGCCTCGCTATCTTTCTCGGCATGCGGGTCGTTGCCAATCGCCGGGTTGGCCATGTCCTTGCCGCGATCCAGATCGATGTCGAGCGCTGCGAGTTGCTCGGGCATGATGTTCGTATCTACCAGCTTTGGGTCTTCGTGATCGCTGCCGGTGCAGCATCGTTGAGTGGCGTCCTTTATGTGTCCTGGGGCAACTACATTACACCCGCAAACGCCGGAATGCTTGCCGCCACCCTGCCTGTACTTTGGGTGGCGGTTGGTGGACGGGCTAGCTTTACTGCGGTGGTGCTTTCGACCGTCGGCTTGCAGTTCGCATCGAATTGGCTCGCTGCCTTTGGCGGTCAGTATTCGTTGCTCCTGATGGGTGCGCTCCTCCTTCTGACTATGATGTTCGCACCTGGCGGATTGGTGGTTGGCTTGATTGGTGCCCTTCGTGCTCGATTCTCCTAGCAGTGCCTTGCGCAGGCATATCCTTACCGTCTCCAATCTCTCGAAGTCATTCGGAGGTGTCCGGGCTGTCAGCGATGTCAGCCTCTCGCTCGAAGAAGGCGAGCTCCGTTGTCTGATCGGCCCAAATGGGGCAGGGAAGTCCACCCTGTTTCGGCTGATTATGGGGCTTGAAAAAGCGGACTCCGGCTTGGTCAGTCTCAGAGACCGGGAGATCAGTCAACTACAACCCTTTCAGCGTGTGCGCCTCGGATTGAGTATGAAATACCAGACAACCCGCGTGTTCCGTACCCTCACGGTCGCGCAAAATGTCGTGATTGCGGTTTCACCTGGCACCAAACGTCAGGAGCTGATCTGGTGGAGCCTCAATATGTTCGGGTTGGATGCGTTACTGGGTGCGAAGGCGGGTACACTGAGCTATGCACAACAACACTGGCTCGAGGTCTGTATGGCTCTCGGAACCAATCCTTGCATGGTCCTGATGGACGAGCCAACGGCAGGCATGACCCCGGATGAGACCGCAATAACCGCACGTTTCGCTCGCGCGGTGTGTGCTCGCGGTGTCAGCATTCTGGTGATCGAGCACGATATGAGCTTCGTCCGCGAGATTGATAGCGGGATTACCGTGCTGCACCAGGGTAGTGTCTTCCGGGAAGGGTCGGTCCGGCAGATTGAACGTGACCCCGAGGTGCAGCGCATCTACTTGGGTGAAGAGAATGTCGGAAGCTCTGTTTGAGGTGCATGAGCTTCGGGCGGGATATGCTGGGGGAGACATTGTACAAGGTGTTTCTTTTACGGTCGCCGCGGGTGAGACGGTTGCCATTATCGGTAGGAACGGCGTTGGCAAGACCACACTGATGCGAGCGCTCATTGGCGCACTCCGTACCCGCAACGGCTCGATCAGATTCCGCGGCCGCGAGATCTCGCGGCTCGCTGCTGAAGACCGTGCACGGATGGGTGTCGGGTATGTGCCTCAGGGCAGACAAATCTTCCGCGACCTCACGGTAGGGGAGAATTTGCGACTAGGGGAACGGATCAATACTTCAGAACCGAACAACTACAAGCTTGTCTTTGAGCTGTTCCCGCGGCTCCGCGAGCGGTTCAGGCAGAAGGGTGGAACCTTGAGCGGCGGCGAGCAGCAAGCACTTGCGCTTGGCCGCGCTCTGGTCGGTCAACCGGAATTGCTTTTGTTGGACGAGCCCTCGGAGGGCATCCAACCAAGCATTATTTCAGAGATTGGGATGTCGCTCCGCCACCTCAATCTCGATCTCGGCCTGACTATCGTATGCGTCGAACAGAACGTGGGGCTTATCCAAAGTATTGCCCATCGCGGGTACGTACTGGACAAAGGCCGAATCGTTGCTGCGCTGGCGAGAGAGAGCCTCTCTGACCGCCAGCAAATGGTTCGTTATCTCTCAATCTAGTACCCCCTTTTCTTCTTGGGTGAGTCATGATTCAAGATCGGGATGATACCCAAAGCGAGAGAAGTGCGGCTGAAGCCGAAGGTACGGAAGGTACTTGAAGCGCGCTGCCGGTCTGCCCTCACGGTGCAGCGCGATGTCAGGCGGGCGCGGATCGTCTTGCTGGCAAGTGCGGGGCGCAGCACCCGGTCGATTGCCGAGGAGGTCGGTGTCCAGCCGGTGGTGGTCAGCCAGTGGCGGCGGCGCTTTGCCGAGGAGGGTCTGGAAGGGCTTAAGGATCGTCCGCGTGGGGCGCCGCCGCGGCTCTACGGGGTGACGACGAACCGGCGCATTCTGGCGCTTTTGGATAAGCCGTCTCCCCAGGGCTATGCCCGTTGGACAGGAGGGCTGCTGGCCAAGGCGCTGGGTGATGTCGATGTCCAGTATGTCTGGCGCTTCTTGCGTGAACACCAGATCGACCTGGCCGCCCGCAAGTCCTGGTGCGAGAGCAACGATCCGGAGTTCGCGGCGAAGGCCGCCGATGTCGTCGGCCTCTATGTCGATCCGCCAGCCAAGGCGATCGTGCTCTGTGTCGACGAGAAGCCCTCGATCCAGGCCTTGGAGCGGGCACAAGGCTATCTGAAGCTGCCCAACGGGCGAGCCTTGACTGGTCGGAGCCATGACGACAAGCGGCACGGCACGACCACATTGTTCGCCGCCCTCGAGGTCGCCACCGGCAAAGTGATGGCGGAACATTCAAAGCACCGTCGTCGGGTTGAGTTCCTCGGCTTCATGAGCCGCGTCGCGGCCGCCTACCCGAAGCGCGAGCTGCACGTCGTGCTCGACAACCTCAACACCCACAAGAAGAATGAGCGCTGGCTCCAGCGACACCCGAACGTGCATTTCCATTTCATCCCGACCCGGTCGTCTTGGCTCAATCAGGTCGAGACCTGGTTTTCCATCCTCGAGCGGCAGTCACTGACCGGCGCTTCGTTCGCCGCCCTCGGCCAGTTACAGGAGCACATCGATGCCTTCATCGCCGCCTACAACCACACCGCCCAGCCGTTCGCCTGGACCAAGAAAAAGGCCCATCAGCGGCGGTTCAAGAACCGCCGTATCAGCCAAGTATGATTCCGGGTACTAGTCGGCCGTCCGGGGCGCGCGCATGCCTGATGGGGCGGCGGGTGCCGGTGCGGTCACTGGCGGTGCGTTCATTGGCGGCTGGGCGCCGCCCCCGGCATGCCGCGACCCGGAATGCGATGGCGGAAGCGCAGCGCCTTCGCCACGTGCAGGCGCTCCACCGTTTCTGATCGAGCGAGATCGGCGATCGTGCGCGCAACGCGGATCACGCGGGTGTAGCCGCGCGCGGAAAAGCCCAATCGCTCGGCCGCCTCCTCGACGAAGCGCCGCGCCTCGGCGGAGATCGCGACCTTCTCTGGATCCGCCGCGGCATTGAGGCGCCCCGCCTCTCCGGTGCGCGCAAGCTGCCGCTCGCGCGCCGCCGCCACGCGCGCGGCGACCAGGCTGCTCGCCTCGCCGGGCGCGGCGCGGGAGAGCACCGAGGGGGCGACCGGCTGCACCTCAACGGTCAGATCGATCCGATCAAGCAACGGCCCGCTGATCCTCGTCTGGTATTCCTCCCCGCAGCGTGGCGCGCGCCCGCATTCCCGCCCGCCATCACCGAGATAGCCGCAGCGGCACGGGTTCATCGCCGCGACAAGCTGAAAGCGCGCCGGGTAGGTGACGTGCGCCGCCGCCCGCGCCACGGTGGTGCGCCCGGTTTCCATCGGCTGGCGGAGCGCATCCAGCGCCTGGCGCGGAAATTCGGGAAGCTCGTCGAGAAAGAGCACGCCGTGGTGGGCGAGGCTGATCTCCCCCGGCAGCGCCCGGTTGCCGCCGCCGGTGAGAGCCGCCTGGCTTGCCGAATGGTGCGGTTCGCGAAAGGGCGGGCGCATCACCAGCCGCCCTCCTTCCAGCATGCGCGCCAGGCTGTGGATCATGCTCACTTCGAGCGCCTGCTCCGCGGCAAGGCTGGGGAGCAGGCCAGGCAGCCTGGCCGCCAGCATCGACTTGCCGGCCCCCGGCGGGCCGATCAGCAGCAGATTATGTCCGCCGGCGGCGGCGATCTCGAGGGCGCGGCGCGCCGTCTCCATGCCCTTGACCTCCGCCAGGTCGGGCGAT